>JAHEMP010000017.1:0-14339 GCA_024643585.1 Crocinitomicaceae bacterium
TGACAGTCCTTTTTGAACAGACATAATATCAAAAAAACGATTCATAAGTTCCGGTGCATAGTGCTTATAAAGTGATTCTAAACGAATTTTTGGGATTCTATAAGTAAATTCAAACGCTGCGCGAACAAATATTTTTTGTTGAAGGTTTTCGGTAATTCTTAATTGACTTATTTGAAGAATTCCTGAAACGATGATACCTGCGATTACGAAGGTGACAAGCACGACCCATGAGGTACTAATCTGTCCCCCTTGGATTAGATTTATAATCGCCTGTATACCAACAGGAAGCGATAAGTTTACAAGTCCGCTGACTATGGAATAAACGTATACATTTTTAATTTCCGCCGCATCGGGTTTTAAAAGCATCCAAAATCTTTTAACAGGGGACAGTGATGTTTGTTCTTTTGTCATTTTGTAATTACTGTTTTTAAAACAAGGTTAATGTAAAATTCAGTTACTGCATCTTCCCCTTCAACTGAATTCGTCAAACGCGGTAAATGTTCAGCAAAAAACCGTTGGTGATGTGCTCCTTCGATAACGGTTGACACCAACATATTTGGGTAGGGAAAATTAGGGTTAATCTCACTGACTATTTCGCTCACAATTCCTACAATTGTTTTATAAGGTGAGAAATATCCATCTTTGTTGTCGTCATCAACTTTCTTATTCAGATAAATTTTTGAAAACTCCTGGCTGATGATATTATTCAATTTGACTTCGTCTATATGGACAAAACTATTGTCAAGTTGAACGGGCTCAGTTAAAATCCGAATGGCTTTTTCAAGTCTAGATTGGCAATTTTCAATGTTTGCAAGACCGAAAACAAGTTTGTACTCTGTCCATCCCCAATACCAGCTTGCCAAATATACAAGCAGTTGGTGTTTGGATTCAAAATATCTATAAATGGAGGCTTCGGAAGATTTAATATGAGCTCCAAGTTTTTTGAATGTAAAATTTTCAAAACCCAGTTCATCGATTAATTCAATACTTCCTTTAATTATTTTAACGCCTAGGTCACTAGTTTCTGGATCTTTAAGAAAAACAGAATCGTGAATTTTTATCTGAATTCGATTTATTAGGTTGCTCATTTATTAGTTTTAATAGCAAATGTAATAGTATTACTATCGAAAATGAAAGTATTTTATATTATTTTAACAAAGCAAACTCATTCGCACAAAAAAAGCGAGATCTATATAACCTCGCTTTCAGCACTTTATGTTAAAATAATTAATTTTTTTTCCCGAATATTGATAGCATAGTTTTAGCTATATCCTTAGTTGTTGCTTCTATGTCGGAGGTGTAATTTGAAATTTTCCATTTCACCATGTGTAATTTGAATGAGGCGAGTAAAATATGAACAATTTTTTCCGAATGTATTTCCATTGGAAATGTATTGTCCAATTTGCCATCCATAATTATTGGGATCAAATGCTTTTGTAAAACTGTAAAAATACCGCTTAAGGCCAAATTTATTTTTTCAGTATTGTCAAAAAGCCCATCCGAGAACGCGATAATAACGAAGTTTGAATTTGCTTTGAAATAATCAATTTGACATTGATTGTAATCTAAAAATCGTTCGGAAGCTGACTTCTCTTTGTCTAAATTATTGAATTGATTTTCCAATTCGCTGGCAAGATATTCAAGTAGCGATACAATTATAGCTTCTTTACTCGTGTAATGTCTATAAAGTGCAGCTTCCGAAAATCGCATTTCCTTCGCTAAATTTTTAACGGTTAATCCACTGGAGCCAGATTCGGATAGTAACTTTGCAGACGCTTGAATAATTGCTAATTGTCTAGGCGAGATTCTATCTGCCGTATTTTTTACTTCAAAAGTAAGGGGGTTCTGTGTGTAAGCCATAACTAACGCAATGTAATAATTATTTAATTACAATGGTTGGGCTTCTTTATTATTTTTTAAAAAAATTAAAAATCTGATTGAGAGCCAAATGGCTATACGCTATTTGGTCTATTTTTTGACATATTCTGTGAGAATTACAATTGTCTGACCATCAACTTTTCCTTCAATTTGCTCATGATTATCATGTACTAACTTGATATTTCGAACCGCTGTTCCTCTCTTAGCTGTAAACCCTCCACCTTTGACCTTTAGATCTTTAATTATGACAATTGAATCGCCAGAAAATAATTCGACTCCATTGCAGTCCAAATGTTTTTTCGCTTCTGGATCTTTCATGCCTTCATTAGCCCAATTTAAAGTGTCTTCATCCATATACATCATTTCCAAAAGATCATTTGGCCACCCTTCTTTTTTAAGTTGATTTAAAAGTCTGTATGAAACAACTTTCACAGCATCAATTTCACTCCAAATGGCGTCGTTTAAACATCTCCAATGTTTAAGATCGTTATCCATGTTTCCGGTCAATTGGTTATTACAATTTTGACAAATTGCTATACAATCGTCTATAGATTCTCCGGATTTTGGAGAAACAGTATAAGAAACTAAGTCTTCATTTGATCCGCACAATTCACAATTGCCATTGCATCGTCTTTCTAATTCCCTTGTCATGATTGTAAAGTTTAAATATATCAAATAAAAAAAACCGACCTCAAAAAAGGTCGGTTTTACATTTTGGGTGGAAGATGGGGCTCGAACCCACGACCCTCGGTACCACAAACCGATGCTCTAACCAACTGAGCTACAACCACCATAATTCAGCGGGTGCAAAGATATATAAATTATGTTTGTATTTTCAAAACTGACGAAAAAAACTTAAATTTAATCAGTAATTAATTTCGGAATGGTTCAAAAAGAGGAGATTATATCACAATTTAAAAAGAGGGTATTTGATGAATCGTATCATAGAATATTCATTTGTCTTAATCTAATAAACGATGAACAATTGTGGTTAAATGTTAATCCTGAGGTTCCCGCTATCGGAAATTTAATTTTACACGTTTGCGGAAATGCGCGTCAGTGGATTCTTTCGGGAATAGGAGGTAAACGCGATAATAGGGACAGAGATTTAGAATTTATGGATCATTCTGACATTAAAAAAGCCGAATTGATTTTTCTGATGGAAAATTTACGAGTGAATTTAATTCAGGTTTTGAATGAGATGCCAGCGAACAAACTAAATGAAATTCATAGAATACAGGGCTTTTCAGAATCGGGTTTTTCAGTAATAATTCATGTTATCGAGCATTTCTCTTACCATACTGGGCAAATTTCAACGTTAACCAAACTTTTTACGGGCAAAGAATTGGGGTTTTACAATTCGAAAAATTTAAACGATATAAATAAATAAGAAAGAATCAACATCTTAATGGCAATAAATAGCCTAGAAACTCTTCGATAAGCCACATATTCTCTTTAATTTTGCCTAAAAACGTATACATGTTAAAAATAGGTGTAATTGGTGCCGGTCACCTTGGTAAAATCCATATCAAACTAATTCTCGAATTAAAAGATAAATTCGAATTGGTTGGTTTTTTCGACACGCACGACGAAAATGCTGAGAAGGTGTCAAATGACTTTGGAATCAAACGATTTGCCTCTATGGAAGATTTGATTGCGTCTGTGGATTGTTTAGACATTGTTACACCCACGTTATCTCATTATGATTGTGCATCAAAGGCAATTCGCTCATCAAAGCATGTGTTTATTGAAAAACCAGTTACCGAAACGCTCGAAGAAGCTCGTTCATTGTTGAGCTTGTCAAATGAAGCTGGTGTCAAAGTGCAAGTTGGTCATGTTGAACGTTTCAATCCTGCTTTTGTCGAGGCTAAAAAATTTCTGGATCAACCTATGTTTATAGAAACGCATCGCTTGGCTCAATTTAACCCAAGAGGGACGGATGTTCCAGTTGTTTTGGATTTAATGATTCACGATTTAGATATAATTTTATCGGTAGTTCAATCCAGTGTTAAAAATGTGTCTGCTTCAGGAGTTTCAGTTGTAAGCGATACACCAGACATAACGAATGCAAGAATTGAATTTGACAATGGATGTGTTGCGAATTTGACTGCTAGTAGGATTTCCATGAAAAACATGCGAAAATCAAGATTTTTTCAAAAAGATGCATACATCAGTGTAGACTTTCTAACGAAAGAAATGGAAGTCGTTCGAATGCAAGATATTGAGGGTGAACCTGATCCTTTTGATATTGTTTTTGATTTAGGTGAAGGGAAACCAACAAAGAAAATTTTGTTCGACAAGCCGGAAATAGAGGCAGTTAATGCAATAAAAGAAGAGTTGATTGATTTTCACCGAGCGATTGTCAATGATCAAGATCCCATAGTATGTTTAGATTCTGGCTATCAAGCACTAATGTTAGCCCATATGATTTTAGAAAAAATTGAGCAAACTAATAGTATTCAGTTGTAACAATATTTTGAACCAATCAACGTTAACGTTTTATGAAAATTGCCATTCTTTTTATTAGTTTATTCTTCGCTTTGTCGGGTTGTGTTAAGGGAATAACAGATCCTTCCTGGATAGAGATAACAGAATGGGAAATGTTGCCCAATTCCAATATTGGATCATTAGAGGGAGAAATAACACACAACTTTACCGACGCTTGGGTTTATGCCGATGGTCAGTTAGTTGGTGTATTTGAACTACCAGTGCGGTTACCAATTTTAAAAGAAGGAACAACAGAAATTAAAATATTTCCAACCATTTTAAACAATGGTATTGCGGCTACTAAGAAAGTATATCCATTTGTTCAAGCATATGACATAACGGTTACTTTAGTCAAGAATCAAACAGTAGTAATCAACCCAACGACTAAACATTACGATGGCGTTCAATTTTGGATCGAGGATTTTGAAGATACCTCGATTAAATTTGAATCTGACCCGGGTGTTTCTCTAGCTACTCTTGTGCAGGCCAATGATCCTGCAATTTTGAAATATGGTAGTTACTACGGATTAATCGCAATAAATTCTATTGATTCAATTTATGCTGGTTACACATTAGAAACCGAACCTTTGGTTTTACCCAAAAAAGGGAAAGAGGTGTATCTTGAAATCGATTATCGATCTACGAATGATTTAATTACAGGTTTGATTGAACATTCTCCAACGATTATAAAGTATCATCCGAACGTTCAAATAAATGCTCAAGATCCTAGTTCAGCTGTTTGGAAAAAAATATATATTGACTTGAAAGATATTGTTTCGGGGACTCCCTTGGCAGAATATTATAAGATATCCTTAATTTCTCGATTAAAAGATTCTGGAGTATCAGGTGATGTAATAATAGACAATGTCAAAGTAGTTCACAATTAATGCAGAAAAATAGGCTCACCTTTTTATTTGTTGTGCTTGATCTAATTACAGCTTCTATTGCTTGGGGTACTTTTTATTATTTAAGAAAAACCTACATCGAGCAAGAGGAGTTTCAATCCAACCCCACATTCTTCATCGGAATTATTGTGGTTCCATTGATATGGCTTGCGGTTTTCTTCATGCAAGGTACTTACCATGATGTCCGCCGATTATACAGATTAAAAGTATTAGGTTTGACTTTCTTTGGCAGCTTAATCGGGACTTTTGTCTTGTTTTTCGGTTTGCTTTTAGATGATGAAATAACAGGGTATCAAATTTATTATCAATCACTTATAATCTTATTCCTTCTTTATTTTGTACTTGTTACAACTGTTAGGCTATTTATTACCAATTGGATTGTTGCCCAAATTCATCAGAGAAAAAGTGGATTTAAAACTTTATTGGTCGGCGGAAGTGAAAAGGCGGTTTCAATTTACAATGAAATTCAACAACTCGAGAAAGGTATCGGAAACGACTTTATTGGATTCGTTAATCTAAACGGAATTGATAAACTACTTGAAAATGAGTTACCTTATCTAGGGCATGCAGATAACATTGAGGAAATAATGCAAGAGTGCAATGCAGAAGAGGTGATAATTGCACTAGAAAGTACAGAACACGAGCGATTAAGTAGTATTATATCTCGATTGGATACAAAATCAAATGTTTCAATTAAGATTTTGTCGGATATGTACGATATCCTTTCTGGATCAGTAAAAATGACCAATATATACGGTGCCTTATTGATGGAGGTAAATACTGATACAATGCCAATATGGCAAAAATTGACAAAACGATTTTTGGATATTCTATTGTCTCTTCAGGCTATTATTGTTCTGCTACCAGTTTATATTGTTATAGGTATTCTTGTTAAAATTAGTTCGAAAGGACCTGTATTATTTCTGCAAGATAGGGTGGGAGTGAATGGTAAAACGTTTAAAATAATAAAATTCAGAACGATGTATTTGGATTCTGAAAAAAATGGACCCCAACTTTCATCTGAAAACGACCCCAGAATTACACCAATTGGTCGCTTCTTAAGAAAAGTGAGACTAGATGAAATCCCTCAATTTTTTAACGTTCTATTTGGTGAAATGTCCTTGGTTGGACCAAGACCAGAAAGACAGTTCTACATCGATAAAATTTCGGCTATTGAGCCTCAGTTTCGTCAATTGACAAAAGTTCGGCCAGGCATTACTTCTTGGGGTCAAGTTAAATTTGGCTATGCGGAAAATGTAGAGCAAATGCTCCAAAGGATGAAATTCGACCTATTGTACCTTAAAAACAGGTCGCTCGCTTTGGATTTTAAAATCATGCTGTATACCGTCAGAATTGTGTTTAAAGGAACGGGGAAGTAATTTACTTAATTTTCAAACGGTACATTTCTTTATTTTCTAAATAACCAACTAGTTCATCACCAACATTAACGGGTCCAACGCCTGCAGGGGTTCCTGTATAAATTAGGTCACCTACCTTGAGCGTGCTGAATTGTGACAAATAAGCTATTATTCTGTCTATTGAGAAGATCATTTCTGCCGAACTACCCTTTTGAACGGTTGCTCCATTTTTTTCTAGATGAAATTGAATGTTATCCATATTCAATTCGCTGGTTTTAAACCAATGATTTCCAATTGGAGCACTATTTTCCCATGATTTTGCAATTTCCCATGGAAGTCCTTTTTCTTTACACTGTTGTTGTAAATCTCTCGCGGTAAAGTCTATACCAAGCCCTATTTCTGAATAATATTTTCGAGCAAAATTTTCTCCAATATTTTTACCAACGCGGTCAATTCTTACCACAATTTCGCATTCATAATGCAAATCAGTCGTGAATTTAGGAATGTAGAATTCACTTTCTTTGTGTAAGGCAGTATCTGGTTTCATGAAAAATATTGGAGACACAGGTACTTCAGCATTCATTTCTTTGGCATGATCACTGTAATTTCTTCCGATACAAAAAATCTTCATTGTTTAAATTTATTTTTTAGTTGGTTCAATTTTTCGTCCATTAACTTAGAATCCGTTTTCTGATGACTTTTGGCTTTCGCACTTGCTTCCAGCTTTTTAATTTTGTCTACTTCGTTTTTAAGACATTGTTTGGTATGGAGAGGAAAGTCAGCATTTAACATCCAACCGTAATAACCAGGCTCAGTCCTCATGATTTCCTTTATGGTTTTCCCTCTATTTTTACCGAAGTTGTACACAACTTCATCTTTTTCATTTCTGGCTAAACGTCCAGCAAAATCAACCCTAGAAAAGTCATGGGCTAAGGTAAAATCAGCCAAAAAATCTACATCTGTCTTAAGTTCAGAATATTTTTCTAATTGAGCATTTAATATTTCCCAAGTCGCTGTCGCATCTGCTAAAGCAGAATGAGCGTTTACTAATTCCTCTTGGCAATAGAATTTATATGCCGCCGACAAGGTTCTTTGCTCCATTTTGTGGAAGATGTTCTGAACATCGATGAATTTTGCAGAAGAAATGTCAAATTCCGAATCAACTCGAAGCATTTCTTCTACCAAAACAGGGACGTCGAATCGGTTTGAATTGTATCCACCAAAGTCACACCCTGCAATAAATGCTTTTATCTCAGGTGCTAAATCACCAAAACTCGGTTCGTTTATTAGGTTTTCGTTGCTAATTCCATGTATGGCCATATTCTCCTCCGTCATTTTTATTCCCGGGTTAACTCGTTTTTCGTACGTTTCTTGGGTGCCGTCTGGATGAATTTTTAAAATTGCTATTTCAATGACTCGATCCTGGGTAATATTAATACCGGTGGTTTCGAGATCAAAAATTGCAATTGGCCGTTTTAGCTGAATGTTCATGAATAAACTTTTTTTAAAGTTAAAATAATTTTTAGCAGGATGTGCGCAAAAAAAAGTCCAATCAATTTTGACTGGACTTTAATTGGGTCGTTTAATGTCTACTCGGTTATGACTTCAACATATTGGTACACACGATATTTCGCTTTGTTTCTAGCGTCGTTTTGATAGGCTGGACCAGCAACGACAGAACCTTTAATGGTAACCGTCATTTGATCACTCACTTGCGTGTTTTCTTGGAAGTAATTCTGAATGTCATACTTAATGTTTTCAGCACGCAAACGACTTAATTTCTCATTTGTCTCGTATGTGATTGTTGGCACGGTAGAGGCTGAAGAATAAACATTAATCGCAATAAGTTTTCTTCCGTTTTTCAACTGTTTTTCTATCTCTTTGACGAAACGTTTAAAATCTCCTTTTTTTGGATTTATTTTGTTTCCATTGTATTCAAAGTAATGCTTGTATTTTGGATTTCCCCATTCCTCTTTCGTAACTGTCCCAAGATTAATATTCGGATTGGTAGGAATTGAATCTTTCGGCTTGTCTACAATTGGTTTATCTATAATGGGTTTGTCTATAATTGGTTTAACAATTACAGGGACAGTAACTGGCGTAATATTTTTTGGATCTCTTACGTCTATCGTAATATCTCTAAAAATCTCTTCGTAATCCTTATCACAAGAAGTTTTTAGTTTTTCACGATAAATCTCTCTTTTACCGTTATTGTACTTGTAAATAATTTCATACTCGTGGCAAGGGTCCATCGAGCTGAAGTAAACTCCATCACGCAAACGAGGGAATACCGTTCTCGAATTTTCTTCATTACAGTCTAAACAATTTACAGTAATCGTAACATCTTCTGGAATCGGTCTATCATCCACGGTTTTTATTTGTCCTTTTAATACGGCCAATGAATTTACACCTAAATAATCGTTTTTGATTTCATAGATATCTTTCTCACCTTTTCCTCCTTTTCTAGCGGACGTAAGGAAACCTCTTAAACCATCAACAGTTGTGGTATAGTAAATATCATCACCTGTTGAATTTAAAGGATAGCCCAAATTGATAGGAGCTGACCAATTGTTTTGCTCATCTCGACGCGTAACAAATACATCAAAATCACCCATACTCATTGGGCCGTTTGAAGAAAAATACAAGGTTTTGTTGTCAATTGCCATAAAAGGAGAATCTTCATCGTATGGCGTATTCACAGAAGGTCCTAAGTTAATCGGTTCACTCCAGGATTGGTCGGGTAATCTAACTACACGATAAATATCTCGCCCACCAAAACCTCCTGGTCGATCGGATGTGAAGTATAAATTTTGTCCATCGGTAGTTACATAACAGTGAGGCTCCCAATATTCGGTATTGATTCTGTTATCTTCTAACTTTTTAATTTCTTGAAAGCGATTTGTAGAGAAATCTGAGTAGTAAATATCACCGTTACCCGTATTATCCTGGTAAACATATATTCTACGTTCATCAGCACTTACTGCTTGAGTTGCTTCGTTTCTTTCCGGGTCTGAAAAATCCAGACGAAATGGCTCAATCCACGAACCATCAAAGTCAATATAACTTACATAAATATCTTCTGGAAACTGATTATAACGTTTGTCTCTGAATTTATCAGTCGAATTGTCTTCCCAAGCTCTTTTTGAGGTAAAGTATAGTGCAGAACCATCTAATGACACAACAGGTGCAAATTCTGGTTCATTTGTATTAATTACGGGTCCTAAATTGATAACCAAAGCTGTGGAAGGATTATCAATTTCTTTTCGAGCGACTTCGCATTGTTTTATTTTAAGCTTTGCAGAATTGATTAACTCTGAACCTGAATCCGAAGCAGCTAGAAATTTATTGTAATATTCAACAGCTAGTGAAATCTCTTCATTTAAATGATAACATCTTGCCAAATCATATAAAGCATCAACAGAAGAACTTTTCTCCTTTGATGAGTACATATCATAATTTTTCTTAGTATCCGTCACTGCAACTTTGAGGTATTTCATTGCACCTTCAAAATCGTTGTGAGAGTCGAGCATTAAATGACCTTTACGGTAATTGTAATTAGCGCTATTTGGCTGGAAAGTTAAAAGTTTGTCCGCTATTATTTCAGCATAATAGCTAAAACCCTCTTGCATCAATACAGAGCACTGAACCAACAATTTTTGTTCAGACTCTTTTTCGACCATTGCACGAATGTCTTTTTCGGTGAGCTCCTGAGCTTGGGCTGCAAAGCCACATGTCAGCATCAAAAAAATTAATAAACGGTTTACCATTCTATTTGTTTTAATGAAGCTCAACCAAAAAAGGCGAGTACTTCTATAACGTCCTGTTCACGTCAAACTGCTCCAAGTAGTCTGCAACACGCTTTACGAACATTCCGCCCAAAGCCCCATCAACCACCCTATGATCATAAGAGTGAGATAAGAACATTTTGTGACGAATACCAATGAAATCACCATCAGGTGTCTCAATAACTGCAGGTACTTTTCGAATTGCGCCTAGTGCTAAAATGGCTACTTGTGGCTGATTGATTATTGGGGTTCCCATAACGTTGCCGAAAGTTCCAACATTCGTCACCGTATACGTTCCCCCTTGAATATCTTCTGGCTTCAATTTGTTGTCACGTGCATTTCGAGCCATAGCATTTACGGCCTTTGCAATTCCAACTAAATTCAATTGATCCGCTGATTTAATTACAGGAACAATTAAGTTGCCTGATGGCAAAGCAGTGGCCATACCAAGATTAATATTTTTTCTTTTTATAATGTTGTTTCCACTAACTGAAACATTAACACCTGGAAAATCTTTAATAGCTTTCACTATCGCTTCCATGAAAATAGGAGTGAATGTTAAATTTTCACCTTCCCTTTTTTGAAATTCATTTTTCGTTTTGTTTCTCCAATTAACGATATTCGTTACATCGGCTTCAACATATGAAGTTACGTGAGGAGAAACATGAACTGACATAACCATATGTTCAGCAATGATTTTCCGCATTCTATCCATCTCTTCAATCTCATCGCCTGGCATAGAAGGAACCATAGGCGCTTTGATATGCCCCATAGAGACTGGTGCAGCCACTTTGGATTCTGTCGAAACAGGAGCAGTAGCAACTTCCTTAATTGCCTCAATGGCAACAGCCCCACCTGAACCACGATTATCTAGGTAAGTCAGGATATCTTTTTTGGTAACACGATCCGCTTGTCCGGTACCTGCAATTGCTTCCAATTCTTGAGCACTTATGCCTTCTTTTTCAGCTATACTTCTCACCAATGGCGAAAAGAATTTACCTGAAGCACTTTGTTTATCAAGCGAAACAGCACTAGAGTTACCGTTTGTACTATTTGAAACTGCTTCTATTTGTTGTGAAATTTCTTCTGCCGCTGCCGCAACTTTTGCAGGTGCTTCTACAGGAGTAGAAACATCCCCATCCGTAGCGATGATAGCAATTACATCACCAACTTGGGCAACTTGGTCTTTTTCAAACAATCGTTTCACCAAAACACCACCCGCCTCCGAAGGCAATTCATTATCGACTTTATCAGTCGCAACTTCCACTAAAGGCTCATCAATTTCTACTGAATCACCAACGTTCTTCAACCAATTTGTAATGGTTGCTTCCGTAACGCTTTCTCCCATTTTCGGGAGTCTAATCTCGATCTGTGCCATACTATTTTAGCCCTGTCCTTTAGTTAATAACAAATTTATACTTTTACTGTCTTGATTATTTGAGGGGTTTATCAAGTTTTCCCCAATAACTTTTTAATATCTTCAAATCCTTTGAAATACTGTAATCTCTAGCATATAAAAGGTTTCTTTTGTCTACTTGACTTTCATTGCCATTATCGTACTCTTCTGAAGGTGAAAGAATACCGAATTTTATCTTTGGCAACAATGATTTTGGAGCATTCTTTATATTGTAATAACCTACCATGGAATATTTACCGTACAAAATTAGCAGTAAATTCTTAAAAAACTGACCTTTATTTTTGTATTTCCAAAGTATAAACGGGGAAAATAAAAGAAGCAACAAGGAAGAAATACAATCAAATAAACGTTTGAGTCTTTTGTTTTTTGGGTCTTCAATTTTATTTACCACCATGAGATACAAATCTCCCGCTGTGTCTATTGAGTTTGAACCTATTAAGAAAATAGTTTCGGGTTGGGCAATTTTAAAGTCGAGCTCGTCGCCTTCTAATCTCTTCATCCACTCAATAATACTGGATGCAGAACAATCTTTTGCACAAAATATAATTTCGTCAACTTTGTTAATGTAAACGATTTGGTCGAGTTGATCTATGGTGCCTATCTGGCGAGTGGTTTTTTCTTGGAACGAAGAAACTCGAAACAATTCAATGGTATTAAGGCTGGTTTGTTTCAGTAATTTTTCCACTCTGTCTGATTCTTCTTCGCTTCCTACAATAGCAAATGTCTTGTTTTTGGCCTTGGACAAGCTAAATGATTTTCCAAAAAACAGATGCATGAAAATTCTGGAAACAATAACATAAGTGAATGACCAGAGCGCACCAATTAATATAAAAAGTCGTGAAAATTGATATTCCTTAGGCAAAAGGGCATATACAACAAGCAAGATTAAGGTTCCAATTAATATCCCCTTTAATGAATTCATGAATTTAAAAGGCTTGTCGTAATTCCCTTGATAGTACATGTTGATTAACCAAACAAACGTATATAGAGGTAAAGCGACTTCAAAGGTGAAGTTTGGAAATTCAATATTGGACATTTTCCAATAGTTCGTTAAAGCATAAAGTCCCCCAAAGATGATTACTGAATCGACGAATGGGAGAATGATTTTTTTTACCATACGGGTAAAAATTGCTAAACCTGCACGTAAATAGATTGCCGAATAAATAAAAAAGGAGAGGAGCTTTGCGTTTTTTTGAGAAAAATGCTTTTTAGCAAAAATGACCATTGCCTTATAAAAGACCAAAACATAGTTAACCGAACTTTTCTTGGTGCTTTCTCCTTTGTAATGAATAATGGACGTTTCAGGAAAGTAGTAGTTTTTATATCCCCCTTGAGTAATTCTATAGGATAAATCAATGTCTTCACCATACATGAAAAAGGCTTCGTCTAACAATCCCACTTTATCCAAAGCAGCTTTGCGCATTAGCATAAAAGCACCACTCAAAATCTCAACTTCATGGGTTTTATCTTCATCTAAATACCCGAGATGGTATTGACCAAATATTTTAGATTTTGGGAAGATGCTTGACAATCCAGAAATTTTCCAAAATGCAACTTTAGGCGTTGGGAGTCCGCGTTTTGATTCCGGCAAGAATCTTCCTTTGCCATCTACCATTTTCACACCTAATCCTCCACATTCAGGGTGGCCATCCATAAATTGGATAACTTTTTCAAAACAATCTTCTTCAACGACAGTATCTGGATTTAGCAAAAGAATATACTCTCCTTTTGCGATTTTCATGGCTTGGTTGTTGGCTTTAGAAAATCCAGAATTCACCTTATTATCTATCAAGTGAAATTCCGGAAATTTTTGGCGAACCATTTCAACCGATCCGTCAATTGAAAAATTATCGACGACAAAAACTTCTCCAGAAGCACTCTTAAGTGCTTTTCTTACGGAATTTAAGCATTGCTCTAAAAAGAACTCTACGTTGTAATTAACAATTACAATACTTAATTTATATGGGTAAATATCGGACAAATCGTAAAATCACTTTATAGCTATACAGCTTATTTCAACAGGTACATTCAGAGGTAATTTTGAAACTTCGACAGTTTCACGAGCAGGCGGTGCACTATGGAAATACTGAGCATAGACGGCGTTAACAACGGAAAAGTCATCCATTGATTTTAAAAATATACTGCATTTGACAATATCCTCCATTTCAAAGCCAGCCGCATGAATCAGCGATTTAATATTCTCCATGACTTGTATAG
Source organism: Crocinitomicaceae bacterium (assembly GCA_024643585.1). GTDB lineage: Bacteria > Bacteroidota > Bacteroidia > Flavobacteriales_D > Crocinitomicaceae > UBA2040. The sequence goes on from JAHEMP010000017.1 coordinate 14,048, forward strand.
TCGAATTTTCAACGTTTTCTAAAACTAGTTCACCCGTCATTGGGTTCAAAGGAATTTGTCCGCTAACAAATAAGGTGTTATTTTTAACTATTGCCTGAGAATATGGACCAATAGGAGCTGGTGCTCCCGGAATTGAAATTGCTTTTTTCATACCAGTTCGAAACTTTGTGCAAGTTTACTAATTTTGAGGCAAAAATCCGTGAAAATACTGTTGATTGATAACTTTGATTCCTTTACTTTTAATCTTTGCCATTACATGGAAGGTTTAGGGGTTGAAGTACAGGTGGTTCGC
>JAHEMP010000017.1:14349-17268 GCA_024643585.1 Crocinitomicaceae bacterium
TCGCGAAAATGAATATACATCTGAGCTTCTTAAAGGAATAGATAAAATATTACTATCACCTGGCCCAGGATTGCCGAATGAATCCGAAGGAATGACTCGTTGTTTAAAGGATTCAGTGGGTCAAATTCCCATTTTAGGTGTTTGTTTAGGGATGCAAGCCTTGGTAGAATATACTGGCGGAGGTCTTTATAATCAGAAAGTTGTTAAACATGGAATTCAAGAGTTCATAGATAAACAGGGTGAATCGGTCCTGTTAAAGGGAGTTTCAAATAGATTCCAAGTTGGACTGTATCATTCATGGGCGGTGGAAGTTCAAGAAAAATCGGAGTTAAAAATAATTGCCAAAAGTTCGTCAGGCGTAACGATGGCGGTCGAATCGATAAAAAATAAACTGTTTGGTGTCCAATTTCACCCAGAAAGTATAATGACGCCAGAAGGTAAAGCTATTCTCAAAAACTTTTTGGAACAGTAATTGTTCTATTGAAGTAATATTGTTTATTTTAACGAACGTTTTAAAACTATAAAAACTTACAAGTATGAGAAAAATGATAATTCTAATTTTGGCATTGATGTTTAATGTCGTACTATTTGCTCAGTCAAGTTTAGGCAAGTGGGTTACTATTGATGACAAAACCAACAAGAAAAAATCCATTGTTGAATTATACAAAGACGGTGACAAAATGTTTGGCAAAATTGTCTACTTGTATCCTAGAGAAGGTAGAGAACCCAATGCAAAGTGCACGAAATGTACAGATGATCGAAAAGATCAACCCTTAGTTGGTTTGCAAATTGTTAGAAATCTAACTTGGAATGGTGGTGCTTGGGAAAATGGAACTATTATTGATCCAGAAATTGGAAAATCCTACAATCTTAAAATGTGGGTGAATGCCGAAAAACCTAATATATTGAATGTTAGAGGTTATGTTGGACCTTTTTACAGAACTCAAACATGGATAAAAGTTGAGGAATAAGTAATTAGCTTAAGAATTTAAAAAAACCGTCAAACGAACTTTGACGGTTTTTTTATGGATCAAAATCAGAGCAATAGATATTTTTTTTTTTAGGATTAATTATTTCATACCTTTCCCGAAAAAATACAAATCAATACAATTATGAATAAACGTTACTTACTATTTTCTTTAGCAGCTCTATTTATTTCAGCTACATGGTTTATGTTATCATCAAGCACGGATGGGGTAGTTGGACATTATTACTCTGCTGGAGCAGCACTTTCAGGATTGGATAGAACGGGAGGACCATTTAGTGGTGGGGCAACTTGCGCCGCTTGCCATGGAGGTGGATCAGGAACGACTTCCATTTCTTTTACACTTAAAAATGCAAGTAATGTAGCTGTGACATCTTATCTTCCTGGTGCCTCATACACTGCAGAGTTTCAAGTAACGAGCAGCATGGCAATTAAAGGATTTCAGGGATTAGCCTTAAAATCAGGAAATTTACAGGGTGGAAGTTTCACAACGGTACTTACACCTCAATCTCAAATATCAACTCTTGGTGGACGACAATATCCCGAGCATCAAGGTGGCACGAATTCATCGGGTACTTTCAAATTTACGTGGGTGGCCCCCGTTGTCGGAACCGGGAGTATTACATTTTACGCTGTGGGTAATGGTGTTAATGGTTTAGGAAGTCCTGCGGGCGACGTACCTTCTTTACCTATTTCAGTCGTGATAACGGAAGGAAATTCAACCACGATTTCTTACCCAGTTACTCAAGTTTGTAATAATGGAGCGAATCAACCAGCAACAATTGCAGGTACTACAGGTGGAACATTTACGGCTTCACCAGCAGGTTTAAGCATTAATCCAACGACAGGTCTAATTAATGTTGCAGGCTCATCGCCAGGGCAATATACAATTACATATACGTTTGCGGGAGGCTCGACAACCAAAACAATGAAAATAAATCCGCTATATAATATCAGCAACACGGCTTCCATTTGTCAAGGGGAATCTATTTTTCTTGCCGGCGCAAATCAAACGACAGCCGGAGTTTACACTTCTAATTTTCAATCGGTTGCTGGGTGCGATAGTGTGGTAGTTACAACTCTTACAGTAAAGCAACCAAGTTCATCGACTATTAACGCTTCTACCTGCACTGGTGACTCAATATTAGTAGGAGGTCAATATGTTTCAACAAATGGTCAATCAACAATTGTAATTCCAAATTCTGTAGGTTGTGACAGTACAATCACAGTTAATTTAACCTTGAACCCTGTTTTTTCAACAACTACTTTTGTTTCAATTTGTGACGGGGAGAGTTATTTGTTTAATGGTTCAGTTTTGACAACAACAGGAGTTTACACGAACAATGGTCAAACTATCAATGGCTGTGACAGCAGTGCAACGTTGAATTTAACAGTGAATTCTGTAAATACGAGTGTAACCAATAATGGGTCTAGTTTAACGGCGCAAGCGTCTGGAGCATCCTATACTTGGCTAGATTGTAATAACAATTTTGCAGTTGTGCCGGGTGCAACGAGTCAGACATTTTCGCCAACGTTAAGCGGTGACTTTGCCGTTCGTGTTGTCGAACAAACTTGTGTTGACACGAGTGCATGTGAAACTGTGGTCTTGTTTGGAATTGATGAAATGAAATTGGCGGGGATAACTTTGTATCCAAATCCATCTTCAGGAGAAGTAAATCTGTCTTTCAACAAAAAGATTTCTGCAGAATTTAAATTGTTTTCTGCCGACGGAAAATTAATATTCAGCGAATATTTCGAATCAAAAAATCAATACAAAAATTCATTTGATCTAGAACCGGGTAATTACATTGTCCAAGTTAAAGAAGCAGATAAGGTATCGCGCAGTCTTTGGATTGTGCAATAGGATATGAATAATATAATAAAACCGTCAGCAGATAAGTTGACGGTTTTTTTGTTTAAATAAATTCAAATTC
>JAHEMP010000211.1 GCA_024643585.1 Crocinitomicaceae bacterium
TGCCAATTCGTTTGTGGACTTAATTGAACCATCCCAAAAGGAGCAGTCGCCCCCGGAAAAACGTGACCCATTTTACTTGTTCCAATGAAAGGATTAACGAATTGTGTGTAATCTATCGATTGATTGTGCGCTGTGTTTTTTGATGTTGGCGTTTGGGTACACCCTATTAAAACTATAATCCCAAGAACTATTGGACTCTTTGTCATATTTAATCCATTAAAAGCGGTTTTTTCAAGCCGAACAAATTAGTGTGATCGGATTTAAAAAGCAAATTGTAATCAGCACGAATATCCTTGTATAATTCAGATTTACAACTATCCATTTGGATTTCGCCATTTTTTAATACAAAAATATAATCCGCTTTTTTTTGTAATCCGTTTGGGTTTGATTTCCAGTACAAACAAGGGTATTCAAATCCCGTTTGATTGCCTAGCAATATTTGAGGAAAGTTTGACTTTTTCCAAATAATAGGAAAGTATCCAGTGGATGCTTCATAATTTTCCATGACAACTAATGGTTTTTCAATTCCCAAATAATTTGAAAAATGCTTCATAAATCCATGTTGGGATTCATCTATTGGAAGCACTACTTTATTGGGCTCAATAAATCTGCTGGCCTGAAAACACTCGAGAGCAATGACATCTAAAACAGAAGTTTTCGTCATATGGTATTCCATTAATTGGTGATTTAAAAATAATAGAACGACAACGGAAATGGAAACAACTACCGAATGAAGGGCTCGAGTCGAAAGCCAAATAGCCGCGAAAAAGAAAACTAACAATCCCAAACGAGAAGATACATATCCAGCGGTTTGATCTGAATCTGGTAAAAGAAAATAAAGCGTCAACAAAAACAAAGAAATAAGCCCCCAAAACATTGAGTTCGAAAATTTTGTTTTTACCTGCTTGACGAATTTTAAATAAATCGATTTTACCAAACTGAATAAAATTAGTCCTGCGAATACATAAAAAATCTTTCTCGTGTAATTTTGCTCCTCATATCTATCATAAGAAATTATCGTGTCTCCGTTTTTTAATGAATTAATCAAATCCGCAGTGCCTAGGTATTCTATTTTGCCTGAAGGAGTTCGGTAGAAATAATATAGAACTATTAAAACGATAGGAAAAAAAGAGGCTTTCAAAAATGCTATCGCCTTTTCTAGGCTCTTTTCAAACCCAGATTTATTATCCATATTTTCCAATATCGCTGTCCATAGAATGTGCAGGACAATAATGAAAAGCAACAGTATAAAAACAAAGAGGTGCGAAAAATACGTCGCCGTTATTAATAAGAAAAGAATGAATACTGTTTTTCTTTTACTGATGCTATCTTGTTGGCGTAGCCAAAATGCCAATGTGAAAAACAATAAAGGTAAAGCCAACGAAAAATTGTAAAATCCCAGTGCAAATGTGAAGGAATATACGAATGGAAAAACAAAATAACTCAACCCAATACTCTTTGGGGAAACCGTTTTAATTAAAAATCGAAAGGACAAGGGAAGTCCAATAAAGTAAATTAATAGTAGGGTCTTTTCGGAATAAACCGCAGGAAGAAACAAATTGAAAAGCGAAAGCAGAAAATGACCAATCCAATTTGGTATTGCTTTTGGATTTATGGAATAGTATTGTGATAAAAAATCATTATTACCGAACCACAACTCATTTATTAAATTGGAATTGTACAAATGCGCTGGGCCATCCAACGTTGGGAAAAAAGTAGTTTCAAAAATGGGCGATAGGTTCAGCACCAAAATCAATAAAAAGAAGTACTTCTCGAACTTATACAATTTCTCCACGCCTAAAAATAAATATTTGAGATGAGTTCAAGGCATACATGTTCTAAACAAGTTAAATTTTAAGAAGTGAAACGAGTAAAGTCCTTTTTAAGTGATTAACTTTTTTTAACGCATGCTTTTACAACAAATTATTCCCTCTCGGTGTTTTTGTTTAAGTTTTACTATTCAAACATTAAACAAAAAAATAAGTATTATGAAAAAATCTACATTTTTAATCGCAACTCTATCATTGCTTTTTAGTGCGAATGTTTTTTCGCAAACAGCTCGAGTACAAGTTATTCACAACTCTGCCGATGCAGCAGCTCAAACAGTTGACATTTGGTTAGACAACACTCTTTTAATCGATAATTTCGCATTTCGCACTGCATCACCTTTTATCGACGCTCCAGCAGGGGTCCAATTTACAATTGGTGTAGCACCAAGCAATAGCACAATGGCATCACAAAGTATTGCAACTTTCCCTCTAACATTAACAGCAGGTGAAACGTATGTTGTTGTAGCAAATGGAATTGTTAGTCCTACAGGTTACACACCAACACAAGCCTTTGACTTGGATATATACGCTATGGGTCGTGAAGCAGCTAGTATGTCAGGGAATACGGATGTGTTAGTTATTCATGGTTCAACAGATGCACCTACAGTTGACGTTGTTGAATCTACTGCCGGAACTATTGTAGACAATGCGGCATATGGCAATTACTATGGTTATTTAGAATTACCTACCGCTGATTACACATTGAACATTCAAGATGAAAACAACACAGTCACAGTTGCTGCTTACCAAGCTCCTTTGGCTACATTGTCTTTAAACGGCGCTGCACTAGTGGTTGTTGCTTCTGGGTTTTTGAATCCTTCCGCAAATTCTAATGGGCCTGCATTTGGTTTATGGGTTGCTCTTCCTACAGGTGGTGCTTTAATTGCTCTTCCGTCAGCGTCTGGTTTGAGTATTTCCGAAGCAAAAGCAAACTCTTTTGAAATCTACCCAAATCCTGCAACTGATGTTTTGAATATCAAAAGCAATACTGCTTCAGCAATTGATGTAGTGATAAAAGATATTACAGGAAAAGTAGTAATCAACAATCCGTTTCAAGCTGGTTCAATTGATGTTTCAAATCTGAACGCGGGACAATATTTTGTTACAATCACCGATGAAAATTCTGTAGAGACAGTTTCCTTCATTAAAAAGTAGTTAAAAACTAAACATTTAGAAAGTGTGTGTTCGAATGAACACACATTTTCTGTTTTAGCCCAAAAATTAAAGGTTTTAAATGATCCTTTTCCCGGACTAGGTAGAAATGAAAAACGGAAGAAAACTGTTACCTTTGCAATCCAAAAAAACCGATAATGACCTCAAAAATCAAAAGATCCAATTCCGAAGCCTTATTCGAAAAAGCTAAAACTTATTTCCCGGGAGGTGTAAATTCTCCAGTGCGTGCATTTAAATCGGTGGATGGTGCTCCTTTGTTCATGAAAAAAGGTTCTGGGGTGAATGTTTGGGATGAAGACGGAAACGAATTCATCGATTTCTGTGGTTCTTGGGGGCCATTAATTTTGGGACATCGTCACGAAGGGGTTTTTCAAGCTGTGGTTTCTGCCATGGACAATGGTTCAAGCTTCGGTGCTCCTACGGCATTGGAAAGTGAATTGGCTGAACTAATTCTCTCTAACAACCGTTTTATAGAAAAGATAAGATTTGTTTCTTCAGGTACTGAGGCGGTTATGAGTGCGCTGCGTTTGGCCAGAGGATTTACAGGCAAAAATAAAATCTTAAAATTTGATGGCTGTTATCATGGACATGTGGATTCCATGTTGGTTAGTGCGGGAAGCGGGTTGGCCACTTTTGGCACCTCATCATCTGCTGGGGTTCCAGAAATATTAGCAAATGAAACACTCGTTTTGCCTCTAAATCATATCGATCAACTTCGACAGTGTTTTAAAGATCATGGACACGAAATTGCAAGTGCAATAATCGAACCGATACCTGCCAACAACGGACTCCTGTTACAGGAAAAAACGTTCTTGTTGGAATTGAGAAAGCTTTGTACAGAATACAATGTTCTTTTGCATTTTGACGAAGTGATTTCTGGATTTAGAGTTGGTTTTGAAGGTGCGGCCGGGTTATATGATATCGCTCCAGATATTGTCACTTATGGTAAAATAATAGGTGGGGGTTTACCTGTAGGCGCATACGGTGCAAGCAAAGAAATTATGGGTATGGTTTCTCCCGACGGACCGGTTTACCAAGCAGGAACACTTAGTGGAAATCCTGTTGCTATGGCTGCGGGTATAGCACAATTGAAAGAGTGTGTAAAACCTGGTTTTTATGAAAATCAACAAGAACGCACACTTTATTTTGTAAATGCACTTAACAATCATGCAAAATCCAAAGGGTACAATTTTCAAATAGTAACTGTTGGCTCTATATTTTGGTTGTCCTTTGATGGCCAAACTACCATTCGTGAAAGTGCGAGAATCAATGCAGATATGACTGGGTTTCGCAAACTTTTTAACGCCTTGTTAGATCAAGGAATTTACATTGGGCCGAGCGGTTATGAAGTTGGTTTTGTTTCACAAGCGCATACCAAAGAAATCTTGGATGTTGCTATTGAAAAGTTCTATTCAGCGATGGATGAAGCCTTATAAAACGGGTTTGTCGAACGTAACTTCAAACATTTTACTCCAATATTTTCCTGTCATATAAAACTTCTTGCTGGAAGGCAAATAG
>JAHEMP010000212.1:0-1792 GCA_024643585.1 Crocinitomicaceae bacterium
AACTAACGCTCAACTTGCCGGTTCAGGTATGGCATATGACTTTTCGAGCAGTTATATATCTGTCCCAAATTCAACTTCCTTATCCCCAACTTCTGCGATAACACTTGAGGCTTGGATCAAAGCGGATTCTTACGCACCCAACTCTTGGGAAAATGTTATCATTTCAAAAGATGGATGGGCATCTGGAAATCAAGGTTATGTATTGAGAACTGGAGCAAACGGAGTATTGTCTTTTAATTTCTCCAGCAATGGTGTATGGAAAGAAGTTACTTCAAGTGCTGTTATGACAACAGGCAATTGGTACCACGTAGCAGGCACTTATGACGGAGCTACCATGCGTGTATATATCAACGGTATTGAGCAAAATACACTGGCTTTTGTTGGCCCAATTACAAATGGAGCTTACGACGTGAACATTGGCAAGGCGGTATATACTGTAGGAGGAACAAGATATTTTGATGGAATGATTGACGAGTTGCGTGTTTGGACAACAGCAGTTCCTGAATCCTCGATTCGCGAATACATGTGTAAAAAAGTAACGGCATCGCATCCACAATATGCAAATTTAAGTGGCTATTGGAATATGGATCAAGTTGGCTCGATAATCGATCAATCCCCGAACGGAAATAATGGAACAACTATGGGTGCAACACAAGTTAATTCTGGCGCTGCAATAGGAAATGCAAGTGTTTACAATTACCTAAGTGTCGCAAACTTGTCTCTTCCCTTCGGATCAATGGATACTGCAAAAGTTACAAGTTCAGGCTTGCTTCCATTGCTTCAATTGTACAGAGTAGATGCAGCTCCATTGGTTTCGGCTAGTGGAACGGTAGACTCCATTGATCAGTCTCATTACTATGGTGTATATGTAACTCCAGCTCCTGTTTCCAGCTATACGTTTAAGTACCATTACGGCACGAATCCTTTGGCAACTGGAAATGAAAATTATTTGAGAATTGCGGCAAGAACAACAGGGTCGTCTACTCCTTGGGCTTCAGCTACGACAACGCAGAATCAAGCACTGAATACCTTGACGTACGCTGTTACAGGAAGAAAAGAAATGATTTTAGCAATTGATTGTCCATCGGTAAATGTAACACCAGGTACAACGCAAAACTTGTGTGCTGGTCAAGATGTCGTTTTAACAGTTTCTAGTGCGGTAGATAATATCCAATGGTACAATGGGACTACACTGCTTGCTGGTGAGACCAACACTACTTTAACTGTATCATCAACTGGAAATTACTACATAACAGGGAATTCAGGAATTTGTGCTTCAACTGGTCCGTCAGTCACAGTTACCGTTCACCCAATTCCGACTGTAAATTTTGGTGATTTGCCAAGCAATTCATTCTGTGTTACTGATGGTCTTCAAAACATTACGAATTCCGTTCCTGCGACGGGTGGTACTTTTAGTGGTCCTGGAATATTTGGCAGTACTTTTACCCCAAATATGGCACCTGTCGGCGTGCATACTTTGTATTACAATTATTCTGATCCTTTTGGTTGTTCAAACGTGGATTCCTTTATTGTTACTTTAGGCGCACCTCCTGCACCTCCTGTCATTACTCAAACTGGGTTGCAGCTGTGTACCCCAGCATGTGGAACTTTCACCTGGTCTTTGGATGGAACTGTTATTCCTGGTGCAACGAGTAATTGTTATACAGCAACTGCAAACGGTACCTACAGTGTTTTTTGTACAACACCTGAAGGGTGTATTTCCACTAGTGCAAGCTCCATCGTCTCAGGTGTTGGTTTGGATGAATTTAGCTGGGCGAACAAAATTGAAATT
>JAHEMP010000212.1:1802-4514 GCA_024643585.1 Crocinitomicaceae bacterium
GACAACCAAAAATGTCAACATTAGTATCCCAAATGGTATTAATGCTGATTTGACCTATCAATTGGTTGATATTAATGGACGGACAATTTTGTCCAATGAAATTGTTGGCTCTCATCTTACCTTGGACTTATCTAGTTTAGAGAATGGTGTCTATTTATTTTATGTTCAAAATAACGAGGGTTACCTAATTCGTAGAATCGTCAAAGAATAAAATGGATGTATTTCAAATGCACTATGCATTTGTGAAATGTTAAATTATTTTTCTTTTTTGAAAAATTCAACGCTGGAAAATGCCGTTTTCTCTAGGCTTTTGAAATACTGCTGAAATATTTCGGACCTCTAAGTTGGTGCGCTAAAATCTTTTTTTCAAATATTAAATGGCGAAACACTACCTTTAATTATTAATACATTATTGGTTAATTTCCCGATTATGAAAAACCTACTAGCACTAACTCTATTTGCATTCGTATTGAATGCCCAATACTCTGTCTCTCAACAAACAGTTGGTCTATTCTCAAACACTATCGATTCATACGATGGATACACAATGTTCGGTCCTATAGGCAGTAAAAATACCTATCTCATCAATAATTGTGGTGAAAAAGTTCACAGTTGGGAATCAAATTACAGACCAGCGTTGTCCACCTATTTATTGGAAAATGGAATATTACTTCGGACGAGAAATACTGGAAACGCCAATTTTGCTGGAGGAGGTTCCGGAGGAGGAATGGAAATGTTGGATTGGGATGGAAATGTTATTTGGGAATTTACCATTTCATCGAACACTCAATGCCAGCATCATGATATTGAATACATGCCAAATGGGAACATTTTAGCCATAGTATGGGAAGCTAAAACCCAAGCCGAAGCAACTCAAGCTGGAAGAGAGGTGTCAGGAGCCACATTGTGGTCGGAAAAAATTATTGAAATCCAACCCGATTTAATTAATGGAGGAGGAACCATCGTTTGGGAATGGAGTACATGGGATCATTTGGTACAGGATTTTGATAGTACCAAGGATAATTTTGGGACAATCAGCACTTCTCCGGAATTGGTCAATATCAATTTTAACTATGTCGCCGCAACTCAACCTGACTGGTTGCATTTTAATGCAGTGGCATACAATCCGGAATTTGATCAAATCATTATAAGCAACCATAGTTTCAGTGAATTGTGGGTTATCGATCATTCAACGACAACTGCACAAGCTGCTACTCATTCAGGAGGTCAGTACAATAAGGGAGGAGACCTACTTTATAGATGGGGAAATCCTCAAACATACAATCAAGGTAGCTCTTCAGACCAACTCCTTTTTAGACAACACGATACGCACTGGATTGCCGACTCCTTAGTGGATGGAGGAAAAATTCTCGTATTCAACAATCAAGTTGGAACAAATTATTCTCAAGTCAATATTATCAATCCGCCAGTGGACGCATCTGGGAATTATTCTTATTCTGGAGGCAGCTATGCGCCCTCCGCCTTTGATTGGACCTACGAAGCGCCGGTTCAATCAAATTTTAACGCACCAAATATAAGTGGCGCGCAGAGACTGCCAAATGGTAATACTTTAATTTGCTCTGGACCCTCTGGCAAATTTTTCGAATTGGATTCTGCGAAAAATATTGTTTGGGAATATGTTAATCCTGTTTCTCAATCCACCATAATTACACAAGGAAATCCTGTTTCTCAAAATTCAGTTTTCAGATCGCATAGATATCCGCCAAATTTTTCGGGTTTTGCAGGACAGGTATTGTTACCCCAAGGTTACGTAGAAAATGGTTCTACTTTTACGTGTAATTTATATTCAATTGGAATTGACGAGATTTCGACTAATCCCTCTTTGTTGATCTATCCAAATCCGACGGATGGAATGCTTAAAATTGAAGGCGAAAATATTGATTTAAATAAAATAGAACTTTACACCATACTTGGAGAGAATGTGATACAAAGTGTGCAACTGAACAACACTAAATCCACAATAGATTTAACTAATTTGCCTGTCGGTTTATACCTATTAAAAACAGAAAATTCCGTTTACAAAGTGTATAAAAATTAACCCCTAATCTTTTAGTTCAACAACAACTTCATTTCTTCGGAAGAAGAGGTCGAATGGAGGATTGTAACCAAAAAAGGAAAAGCGATCCGTAAATTCTATACCTTCTTTTTCTAGTAATTTTATTAGCTTTTGCTTATTCTGCTCGATTTTATCATTTGTCGCCCATCCCCCGAAGCGGATGGCTGCTAACTTCAGCTTAGGCACTTCACGAAACTCTATTTCTTTGTTTTTTGGTTGCGGCAAGTTTTCTTTTTTCATACTTCTCGGAACCATGAACATCATGGTTGTAGAATCTTCAATTGACATGGAAACAGGCGATGTCATTGCTATTTTCTCCTCTTTCTCATTTCCCCCAAAAATGTAACCAGCTAAAATAGAGAATCCTCTACTGGATGATTTTTTGTAATCCTTCATCGGCAATTTAACCGAGGTAAATAATGCTGCATCGTACTGTCGAATCTCAAATGAATCGTATTCCTTAATTACCTTATAAGAATAGTTTTCTATGTTCTTTCGGCTATAGAAAACAAAAATCTGAAAAACCACAAAAAGCAGTAACAGCACCCCTAAAACTATTTTTAGCATTTTCATTGTTTTTGTTCGTTTACAAAAAAGGCAATCTTTCGATTGCCTTTTTCTCATTTTCATTTATT
>JAHEMP010000213.1 GCA_024643585.1 Crocinitomicaceae bacterium
TGTTGAAAGAAGTGATTTGACAAGAGAATAATGCTCTGAAACTTTGAATACAACACCGACAGCCCCATTGTCTGAAATAACACCCATTCCGGTCTTTACGCCTTGTTTGGCACCAATGTCGAGGGTCAAAAAATTGTTGGCTTTATCGTAAGTGGAGTTAATTACTTTGGCTGGAGTATAAACGTATTGAGTTTGATACAATGTATCGTCAATTTTTACTTTCTCATAGTCCAAACGCATGAAACTTTGAGGTAATTTTTCACGCAATTTTTTATTTGCATGGCTTAACTCTCTATTGCTGTTGCCTAAGTTTACATATTTAGTGATGTCATTTTGGGTTTTCCAAAGGGCACCTGTTACACTGTTTGCAGTGGTTAAATATTGTGAACGAGGGAATGAAGAATAGGTAAAATAGTTGGATAAAGCGACAAATTGAAGAGCAGCAAAAAGTAAGAAAATTTGAAATCGTCTAAAAAAAGCAAATAATTTTCTCATTTCTTACTGGGCGCTATGCTGACTTGTTTACTAGTCTCTAATCAAGAACTGGAAACGGTGAATGTTCTTCAGAGCGATACTTGTTCCTCTAGCTACTGCACGAAGCGGATCTTCAGCGATGTGAACAGGCAATTTCGTTTTTGCAGAAATACGTTTGTCCAAACCACGTAGCATTGAACCACCACCTGCTAAATAAATACCTGTTTTGTAGATATCCGCAGACAATTCAGGAGGAGTCATTTCCAGAGCAGAAAGTATCGCTTCTTCAATTTTGGAAATTGTTTTGTCCAAAGCATGGGCAACTTCTGAATAAGAAACAACAATTTCTTTTGGAATACCCGTCATCAAATCTCTACCACGAACTGCAAAGTCAGCCGGTGGATTCTCCAATTCAGTTAAAGCAGAACCCACTTCAATTTTTATTTGTTCCGCTGTTCTTTCACCCACCAAAATGTTGTGTTGACGACGCATGTATTCTTCTATGTCGGAAGAGAAATCATCCCCTGCAATTCGAATCGATTTGTCACAGACAATACCGCCAAGGGCAATAACTGCGATTTCAGTAGTACCACCACCTATGTCGATGATCATATTTCCCATTGGCTCTTCAACGTCGATACCAATACCAATTGCTGCTGCCATTGGTTCGTGAATCAGATAAACTTCTTTGGCTCCTGCATGCTCAGCACTATCGCGAACCGCACGTTTTTCAACCTCTGTGATTCCTGAAGGAATACAAATTACCATTCTTAGCGATGGGTTGAAAAGTCTTTTGCCAGGATTAATCATTTTGATAAATCCTCGAATCATTTGTTCAGCACTCTGGAAATCTGCAATTACACCATCTTTCAACGGGCGCACAGTTTCAATGAGTTTGTGCGTTTTACCATGCATTTGTTGCGCTTTTTTTCCAATGGCAACCACGCGGTTGCTTTGAATATCCTTTGCAACAATTGACGGCTCATCCACAACAACCTTATCATTCATAATGATTAAGGTGTTCGCAGTACCTAAGTCAATCGCGATTTCCTGAGTAAGAAAGCTAAATAATCCCATTTTTGTATAAGTTCGCTCTAAGGTGAGTATTATATTCCATTATTGTTCGTAAAAAAGACTAAAAAGTTTCAATTTACGATCAATTTATTTTTTTAATGTTTGAAATGTCTGTTGCCTGTCATAACCATAGCCATATCATTCTCATTGCAATACGCAACCGATAAATCATCTTTAATAGACCCACCTGGCTGAATTACTGTATTGATCCCTTCATTGTGTGCAATTTCAACGCAATCAGGGAAAGGGAAAAAAGCATCAGAAGCCATTACCGCGCCTTTCAAGTCGAAAGCAAATGTTTTCGCTTTGTGTATAGCTTGGTTCAAGGCATCTACCCGTGATGTTTGACCGGTTCCACTCGCTAAAAGCTGTTTGTTCTTCGCAATCACAATGGTGTTTGATTTGGTGTGCTTCACCAATTTATTAGCAAACAATAAATCTTCAATTTCCGAAGCTGTGGGCTCTTTGCTTGTAATTGTTTGCAAGTCTGGTTTTGTTTCCAATAAGATATCACGGTCTTGTTCTAACACGCCATTCAAAATTGTTCTGAATTGTTTCGTTGGGAAAGTGAACAGTTTTTGGATCAGCAACACTCGATTCTTTTTGGATTTCAAAAGCTCCAGAGCGTCGTCGTTCATTTTGGGTGCGATTACAACTTCGCAGAAAAGTGAGTTAATCAATTCAGCTGTTGCCAAATCTATAGTTGTATTTGCTATCAATATTCCTCCAAAAGCAGAAACGGGATCAGCAGCAAGGGCAGCTTCGTAGGCCTCTTTTAAGGTTGGGCGAGACGCTAGACCACAGGCATTGTTGTGCTTTAAAATCGCAAAAGTTGGTTCTTCATTTTGGAAATCAGCCATCAAGTTTACGGCAGCATCGATATCCAACAAGTTATTGTAAGATAGCTCTTTGCCATGTAATTTATCGAACAAGGCGTCCATATCACCGTAAAAAACTCCTTTTTGGTGCGGGTTTTCTCCGTAGCGAAGAACAGATGCATTTAATATACTCTGTTTGAAAACATCTTCTGTTTCGTCGTTGAAATAATTGAAAATATGAGTGTCGTAATGCGAACTCACATTAAATGCTTGCATCGCAAAGTGCTTTCTTTGGTCGTAGGTTGTTGTCGCATTGTTTGCATAGATTTCTAAAAATCCGGCATAGCTTTTTTGAGAAGGAAGAATCACAACGTCCTTGTAATTTTTTGCAGCAGCTCTAATCAATGAAATTCCACCGATGTCAATTTTCTCTATAATATCTTCGTGACTCGCGCCTGATGCAACCGTGGCTTCGAAAGGGTAAAGATCGACAATTACCAAGTCGATAGGAGGAATGTCATAGGTATCTATTTGTTCCAAATCTTGCTCAAACAATCTTCTATGCAAAATACCACCGAAAATCTTTGGATGCAACGTTTTTACTCTTCCTCCTAAAATAGATGGAAAAGAAGTTAATTCTTCGACTGGAGTAACTTTTATACCCAATTCTTCTATAAAATTCTGTGTACCACCGGTAGAAAATATTTCAACATTATTTTTTGCAAGTTCCTGAACAATAGGAGCTAAACCGGTTTTATCAAAGACAGATATTAGGGCAGAATTTATTTTTTTGGAAGAATTCATTGTTGATTTAATTTGGACTGCAAAATTAGGGAGATTTTTCGAGAAAAGCGTTGGTTTTAAGGAGAATTGAAACAAGTTTTCGAAGATTCTCTTTTTTTTTGCAATTTTATCCAAAACTGAGCAAAAAATGCGGAGAATTACGATTGTTGAAGATGAGTTGAGTATTGCCGAAATGCTTCGTTTGAACCTTGAATTGGAAAGCTTTGAAGTTTCGGTTTTTCACAATGGAGGAGAAGCAATACGAAATTTAGAAACCCTGACTTCTTCCGATTTGGTCATTTTAGATGTTATGCTACCTGAAAAAACAGGTTTTGAAATTTTGACGGAGATCAGAAAAATATCGCAAGTCCCTGCCATTATTTTGTCGGCAAAAGGATCAACGCATGATAGGATTCACGGCCTGAAATTGGGGGCTAATGACTATCTACCAAAACCTTTTGATTTGGAAGAATTGCTGTTGCGTATTCACAATTTGTTGCCTGACAAGGAGACAAAAAACCCCAATATGAGCATAGGATCAAAGACCGTAAATATTGAAACATTCGAGGTAACCAGTCTGGAATCCAATACTGTTGAGGAGCTGAGTAAAAGAGAAATTGAATTGTTACAATTGTTTTTTGAAAAGTCGGGACAGGTCGTTTCAAGAGATGAAATTTTAGATAGACTTTGGGGCAAAGATGTATTTCCAACAAGCAGAACGATTGACAATTATATATTGGCTTTCCGTAAAATCTTTGAAAAAGACCCTAAGAACCCAGTATTTTTTCATTCAATTAGGGGTGTAGGGTATAAATTTACTCCGTGATTGACAGCTTATTTTGCGCCAAAATTGAGTGACCATTTTCTTTTCACCGAAAGATAACGAATTAAAAAAACAGTAAACATTGAAACGCCCATGCTAATGCTTAGGACGTCTGTTATTTTTGATAAAAAGATGAATACAAGACCGCCGGCGAGACAAGCCGAAGCATAGATTTCTTTTCTGAAAATCAGTGGAATTTCGTTGCAGAGAACATCACGTAACACACCCCCAAAAACGGCTGTGACTATACCCATCATGATCGCTATCGGCGCATCCAGTCCAATGTACAGTGTTTTTTCCAGACCCAAAATAGTAAACAAACCGATGCCAATAGAATCAAAAACAAACATGCTTTTTTTCAGTTTCATGATTCTATTTTTAAACAAATAGGAACAAATAATCGCGGCAAAAATAAGGACAAGATAACTTGGGTTGTGCATCCAAGATACAGGTGTTTCGCCAATCATGACGTCGCGCAAAGTGCCACCGCCTAATGCAGTGACCATTCCAATAATTGAAGCACCAACAACATCGAAATTT
>JAHEMP010000018.1 GCA_024643585.1 Crocinitomicaceae bacterium
CATTCCATGCATATTTCCTGAAGGTGTCGTATAGGGCGTATGCAAGTCGCCATGAGCGTCAATCCATACAACCCCCAATCTTTTACCAGGATAATTTTCCTTAATTCCAGCGATGGTCGCCGCGGCTGAACCGTGATCTGATGAAATCAATACCGGTAAATCTCCATTCGCATAAACCTGTTCCATTCCTGACATAACGTGATCAAAAACTTTAGCAAAACCTTCAATTCTTTTCGCATACGGAAACTTTGATGGAAAATCCAAGTAATGATTCTCGTCTTTTAATTTAATCGGTGGAAATTCAGAAAAAAAAGTGTCATTTTTTGCCCTAGCGGCTGTCATAACCGCCTCCGGTCCAAGTGAAGAACCCCTGGTTCCTGCTGTGATTTCCGAAGTATTCAAAAGGATTTTTACCGTTTTTGCCATAATCAAGTATGATATACCTGCAAAAGTAGCATATTCAGACAAACTGAACAGCTTGTAACGAAACAAGTTCTTTTCATTATTTTAGTGCAAATTTTACCGATAATAACATTAATTAAATGAAAATCAATACACTAGGTTTCTCTCTCTTGTTTTTTCTTCTGGTTGCTTCAACTTCCTTTGCACAAAAATCATTTTCTGGAATTTTAAAATACGGTGTTTCAATGATTGACACCAATATTCAAAAACTGATAGATGACCGAGAAATGTTTGTCTATACCAATGATACTTTATCTCGCATGGAGATTTTAAATGACGCCTTAGGACCGCAAGTCAGCATAAAACACATGGAGTTGAAGAAGTCCTACCTGCTTCTGAACTTTTTAGGAAAAAAATTAGCCATTCAAACCAATCAAAACAATGATACCGCTAGGTATGAGCCTTATAAAATTGAATATAAATTATTTGGTAGAAAGAAAATCAATGGTCAAATATTGAAGAAAGCAACAGTATATCGGGAAGATTTGAAAGAGGTTAAGACGATTTGGTATTTTAAAAATATAAGACCAGATATATTGGATATTTACCCCGGAATAAAAGGACTTCCTGCCGACTACTATCTTGGCACCGTAGACGGGATCATCCATTATTCTATTATTTCTGTGGAAGAGAAGCCTCTAGAAAAGGACTTATTTGGTATTCCGTCAGATTTTGAAAGAATCACAATGGAACAGTTTCTAGAGAAAGTTTCTCAAATTGAGAACTAACATCTAGTTGTGCATATATAGACCGCTTTTGAGTTATTTTGCGCATAAATCTCTTGTATCTTCGTTAGATATATTAAGATGATGGCCCAAGACAATATTATTATTGAAAAAATACAAAAAGCTGGCAAGCCAGAGTCAAAATCGCAAGCAAAAAACAATCCTTCAAAGGAAAAGAAAGGTCGAAGTTTGAATAATCTTGGCAATCCAATTCAAAAGAAAAAAACCAGAAACACAATTGGAGCGTTTCTCATATTGTTGTCGATTTTCTGTTTGTTAGCCTGTATTTCCTATCTTTTTACGTGGCAAGAGGATCAAGACAAGGTAATGAATCAAAGTCTTTTTTCTTATTTGTTTTCGGACGACAAAACTCCGGTAATGAATTGGCTAGGACGTTTCGGTGCCTGGATGTCTCATTTACTTTATTTCCGCTGGTTTGGTCTTTCATCCATTGCGTTAAGTCTTCTTTCATTTTTATATGGCGTAAAACTATTATTAAATATCACCCTTTTACCTTTAAAAAGAACCCTTTTGATCACTTCGGTTTTCATGATATGGACTTCAATCCTTTTGGGTTATTTCGCTAGTTTTCCTAATTATTTAGGAGGAAGTTTTGGCTACTTTGTCAATGAATGGCTTGATCTTACCGTAGGAAAATTCGGAACACTTTTGGTGTTAATTGTTTTACTCTATACCATCGTAACTTTGTTATTTAATCCTGACTACAAAGCCATTTGGGACAAATGGGCATTTTGGGGTAAAAATGATGACGCAGAAGACGACGACGCCATAACACCACTAACAGATTTGAACGTTATCAATACCATCAAAGACGAACAAGTCGAAAAGGATAAAAAATCAGATTCAATTTCCTTCGATGAAGACGAAGATAACATTGAAGAAGATGAAAATATTGATGAAGATTTTGAAATAGAAATTGCGGAAGAAAAAGCGTCGGGAGATGACAAAAAAATGTCTGTTGAAATTCATGACAACGACGAAGAGTTAAGTGACTCGGAAATCAATGATCTCCAGAAAGAGTTTGGTGATTATGATCCAAAACTGGATTTATCAAGCTATGTCCTTCCGCCAATAGAATTGCTTAAAGACTTTGGAAGTGGAACTATTTCAGTGAACAAACAAGAGCTTGAAGACAACAAAAATAAAATTGTAGAGACGCTTTCTCATTACAAAATAGACATTGCTAAAATTAAAGCAACCGTTGGGCCGACTGTAACTTTGTACGAAATTATTCCTGCGCCAGGTGTCCGTATTTCAAAAATTAAAAACTTAGAAGACGACATAGCTCTAAGTTTGAGTGCACTAGGAATTCGAATTATTGCTCCAATTCCAGGAAAAGGAACGATAGGTATTGAGGTTCCTAACTCCAAACCTGAAATGGTAAGCATGCGTTCGTTGATTGCTTCAGAGAAATTCCAAAACTCAGACATGGAATTACCCGTTGTAATGGGTAAAACCATCACGAATGAAACCTACGCTTTTGATTTAACAAAACTGCCTCATCTACTGGTGGCTGGGGCTACGGGACAAGGGAAATCTGTTGGTTTGAATGCCATTTTAATTTCAATCTTATACAAAAAACATCCGGCTCAAGTAAAGTTTGTATTGATTGATCCTAAGAAAGTGGAGCTGACATTATTCAATAAAATTGAGCGTCACTTTTTAGCTAAATTGCCAGGTGAAGAAGAGGCCATTATCACCGATACATCGAAAGTGGTAAATACCCTAAATTCACTTTGTATCGAAATGGACAATCGATACGATTTATTAAAATTGGCTAGTGCGAGAACGATAAAGGAATACAATGTAAAATTTATAGCAAGGAGATTAAATCCAGAAAAGGGTCACCGCTACTTACCTTATATTGTGGTTTTAATTGATGAGTTCGCAGATTTGATTATGACTGCTGGAAAAGAAGTTGAGCATCCCATAGCACGTATCGCCCAATTGGCAAGAGCCGTGGGTATACACTTAATTGTTGCTACACAACGTCCGTCCGTCAATGTAATAACCGGAATGATCAAAGCCAATTTCCCTGCGCGAATTGCATTTAGGGTTTTATCTAAAATAGATTCTAGAACCATTTTGGATGCTTCTGGTGCCGATCAATTGATTGGTCGTGGGGATATGCTCGTTTCTACAGGTGCCGATGTTATTCGTTTACAATGTGGATTTGTTGATACACCGGAAGTAGAGGCCGTGTGTAATTTCATTGGGGAACAAAGAGCCTACCCAGAAGCATTGTTATTACCTGAATATGTTCCTGAAGGCAGCGAATCTGCTGGTGATGTGGACCTAAACGAAATTGACCCAATGTTTGCTGATGCAGCTCGTATTGTAGTTATGCACCAACAGGGATCAGCGAGTTTGTTGCAACGCAAATTGAAACTTGGATACAATCGTGCTGGACGTATTGTTGATCAACTAGAGGCTTTTGGTATTATTGGGGCTTTTCAGGGAAGTAAAGCGCGAGACGTTTTATATGCAGATGAAAATAGCCTTGAAGAATACCTAGCGAGCAAAGGGATTGTTTAATCAAATTTTCTAGGCTAGCTCCATATTTTCGGAAAAAAGAAGCTTTTCAATGAAACGAATCACAATTGAAAAACATTTTGTTAGAGTTGCACTTTTTCTCCTTCAATAGCCTCAAATGTATTTTCGAAATGACTTCTAGCTTCCCTAAGATGTGCCTTTGAATCATCGTAGCGTGCGCTCATATGTCCGAAATATAATTTTTTCACCTTCGCCATTTTGGCTATTTTGGCCGCTTGTTCTGCGGTACTGTGCAAAGTAGCTTTCGCTCTAGCCTTGTCTTTGTTTGCAAAGGTAGCTTCGTGGTAAAGGACATCCACTCCTGCTATCCACGACACTATAGATTCAGAATAAGCTGTATCCGAACAAAAAGCATAGGAAGACGATGGTTTTGGCTTGGTTGTGTACTTTTTAAAAGGGTGAGTCACTCCTTTTTCGTCCTGAACATCAATTCCTTTTTTTAAATCTGGAATCTGAAGTAAACTCAATCCACTTTCCTTAAATTTGTTTGCAAGCAATCCTCTTTCCTTTTCTTTTTCTCGAAATACGAAGCCGTGGGTGGGAATTTTGTGTTTTAGTTTAAAAGCAAAAACCTCCAGTACCTTATCCTCGAAAATTAAACCTTCAAATTTATCTTCGATAGGAAAGAAATTTAAATCAAAACCTAAAGAAGCTCCACCTAATTCAAGTTGCATTCGAACAATTTTCTCAAGCATCTCTGGACCATAAATAGAAATTGCTTTTACTCGTCCTAATAGATGCATCGAACTCAATAGGCCGACCAATCCAAAATAATGATCCCCGTGTAAATGGGAAATAAAAATGGCATCTAATTTCTGGATTTTAACGCTTCTTTTGCGCAATTGAATTTGGGTACCTTCTCCACAATCAATTAAAAAATATCTGTTTTGACAAAAAATGAATTGGGAAGTAGGGTGTTGATTTAGAGTGGGCAAAGCACTTCCAGTGCCTAAAAACTGAATATAGAAACTCACTTTTGAAGAGTAGCCACTGCCTCTGTATGGTTTTCTTCAAATAAAAGTACTTTGTCCAATTGGGCAATTTTCACCATTTTCATTACGTTTTCCTGCAGTCCACACAATACAAAACGACCATTTGTATCCTTGCAAAGGCGATTGCCCATCAACAAAGAACTCAAACCTGATGAGTCACAGTACTTAGTGGCGGTAAGATCAACGATAATGTTATTGATTCCTTTATTGTTCAATAAAACCAGCTCAGCTTTGAGCTCAGATGCATTTTGGGCGTTTAATCGTTCAACATTCGATGAAATTGTTGCTCCGTATAGATCTATATTGGTTTCGAAATTCATTTTAATTCAGGTTTGATACCAAAAATAACAAAATTTTATTGTCGCTCAATTTTTGCTGCTAATAAATATATTACTGCCATTCGGATCGCAACTCCATTTTCAACTTGCTGCAAGATTACAGACTGTTTAGAATCAGCAACATCGCTTGTAATCTCAACACCACGGTTAATTGGCCCAGGATGCATAACGACAATTTCTTTGGATAAGGAATCCAAAATCTCCTTGTTTAAGCCGAACAACATGGAATACTCTCGCAGGGAAGGGAAATATTTTATGTCTTGACGCTCCAATTGAATTCGAAGCATATTTGCAACATCGCACCATTCAAGAGCGTGACGAAGATTATGAGACACTTTTACACCTAACTTATCAATGTGTTTGGGTATTAGCGTTGTTGGGCCACAAACCATCACCTCTGCTCCCAATTTTTGAAGACAAAGAATGTTTGAAAGCGCGACGCGGGAATGTAAAATATCACCAACGATTACCACCTTTTTCCCTTCAACAGTCCCTAATTTTTCACGAATCGTAAAAGCGTCCAACAAAGCCTGAGTCGGATGTTCATGTGTTCCGTCTCCGGCATTAACAACACGTGCTCCAATTCTATCCGAAAGAAATTTTGCTGCTCCTGGGTTAGGATGACGCATCACCACCATATCTACTTTCATCGATAAGATGTTGTTAACAGTATCCACCAAGGTTTCTCCTTTGCTGACAGAACTGCCCGAAGCACTAAAATTTATAACGTCTGCTGACAATCTTTTCTCGGCTAATTCAAAGGAGAGTTTCGTTCTTGTTGAATTTTCAAAAAATAAATTGGCTATTGTAATATCTCGTAAGGAAGGTACTTTCTTTATTGGTCGGTTTATGACTTGTTTGAAATTATCTGCTGTTGAAAATATCAAATCGATATCGGCTTTGGTTAAATCCCGAATTCCAATTAAATGTTCTACGCTTAAATTATCCATTTCCTTCCACAGTATATAAAAGTAGTACTTTATCTTCGCCTTCAATCTCTTTCCATTCCACGGCAACCCTCTCTGAGATCATTGAATCGACTGTTTTGCCGACATAATCTGCTTGAATAGGCAAATGTCTTCTAAAGCGTCTATCAATCATGGTAAGCAATTCTACACGATTGGGCCTACCATATGCCAATAAGGCATCTAGTCCTGAGCGTATTGTTCTACCTGTGAACAACACATCGTCAATCAAAACTATATTCTTGTTTTCTATAGAGAAGTTTATATTGGTCGTACTTGGAATTATAGGCTTTTCGCGTCTTCTAAAATCATCGCGATAAAATGTTATATCCAAATTTCCGCAAGTAATTTCTTTACCCAAAATTATCTCTAAGCGGGATTTCAGTCTTTTCAAAACATGAATGCCCCTTGGTTGTAATCCAATAAGTACGGTGGAGGAAAAATCACCATGTGTCTCTATCAGCTGGTGACAGAGCCTGTTGATTGTCAATTCAAATTGTTTGGAATTGAGAATAACTTGATTTTCCATTGATACAAAGATATAGGTTTAATCTTAAAAATGCCATTACTTGAAATGTATATCTATTTTTTTTATCAAGAAATTGACACACTTCACTCAATCCTTTTGAGGCTTTAGGTTTTATTCTATTTATCTATTCAGAAAGTATGTATTTTGGATAGTATAAAACGTTTCATAGTTAGTTTTATAGTTTATAATTAGTTTAAAGTTTTAGCCTGGTTCTAATTATAGTTGTTTCATAGTTCGCCCCTAGGAATTCCGAGAATCAGGCTAATTTTTAAACTTCATTAACCGCCTTTACGAACTACTTTGTAATTTAGTTTTGTCAACTCCGCCATTACTTTATCTCTAAAATTTCCCTGAACTATAATTTCGCCATCCTTAGCAGAACCTCCGACTCCACATTTTGACTTCAGTAATTTTCCTAAATCTTTCAAATCATCATCGGTACCTACAAATCCTTCGACCAAGGTGACTTCCTTTCCTCCCCGATTCTTTTTGTCCAACGAAACATACAACTTTTGTTGATGAGCAGACGGCGTTTCAATCTCATCTGAATCGTCTGTGTCAAACGAAAAATTTGGGTTGGTGGAATAGACCACATTCATTCTATTTTTTTGCTTTTTTGCCATTATTTAAATTCTAATATTGCGCCCTGAACATCATCGCTTATTACACCAGTAGGATTTTTCTTTCGAACCTCTTTCAATGACTTTGGCGATCGAACTTCGTATAAATATATTTCTTTTCCTTGAGATTTCAAATCGTCGACTTGACTTTCTGAGCACAAACTATTTTTACAAACAAATCCAGTAAGGGAAGGATATTGTATTAATAAATTAGCCCTAGTTTGACTGTCGTCCGTTGAAAAAAGAACCCTCCAACCTTCTTGCACAAAGGGTTGAATCCAATCTTCGTTGTTTAAAATTATGTAAATTCTTAGGTCAGAATTTACAATCGATTTTTTCCAAGTATCCAAGGCTTGAAGATATTGGACTTCATTTTGAATAATGCTCGAGCATGAATTTGCATGCTTTACATCAACATATATATATTTGCTACTTTCCCTGAAACTTTCGATTTCAACAAGTTTTGCCAGCTTTTCATTTTGAAGTGATTTGTACTTTACATCTTTCAATTCCTCTGTCATTTTATTAGCGACGCACCCAGACGAATTGGTTTCGTTGTCAAGAATTTCGTCGTGACTCAACCAAAGGGTGCCATCTTGTGCCATTCTAAGATCTAACTCGACACCGTCTGCATTTGGGTTTGAAAATGTAAAATCCATCGCCTCTTTTGAATTCCCATGGTAAACACTGCCAGGAAATTCAAGTCCATTTCCACCATGGCCAATTACTCTAACGACAGTTTTTTCTTGCTTTTTGCACGAATAAACGAGGATAAAAAAAATAAAAATGATTTTATATTTCATATATCAAACCACATTCAAAACTATAACCAATATAAAAATTCTTATTCGATACCCCAACAAACTTAGTATTTCTGAAACCCAAATAACTGGATTGATAGAAATTCACTTTATTCCCAAAGGCAAAACAATAGCCTATTTCTGAACTCGCATATTTTTGAATAGGTCGAAATACTTTTGGGGATAAATTCATCGCTGAAAGCTTTAAAGATGGCCCAATTGACCAAAAATCACTTTTTAAAAAATCCGTATTGAAAACAAGGTCTAGTTTTGAAAAAAGAGTATTCTGAAAAAATGTTCTCCTCATCCCAACTCCATAGCGCAATTCTAAAGAAAGCCAATTATTGATGTCATATCCCGCTCCCGCTGATAGAAAAATATCTTCATTTTGAAAAGCCGAACCAATTGAATATTTAGTAGGAAAAAAGTTCCTTTTAGCCTCTTGACTGAAAAGTGGAAATGAAAGAAGAATGAGAAAAACTATGATTGATTTCAAGGGATGGATGTTGGGTCAGCAAAGTTAATCAACTGATTATAATTCAACCAATTTCCTATAATTTTGGACACTTTTTACAATGAACCCCTTTTTTCTTGTATTTTTTACAACAATCCTTTTTCTTATCGCAAGAACAGTTGTTGCAGGTTAGTGCAAAAATTTCATTCTTATTTTCGATAATCGATGGCTTCATCTTATTTAGAATAAATCTAAACAAAGATAATTCATTTATCGAAAAGAGAAATTATTTTTTTACTAAATTTTCAACAATATTTGTTGAATATCAATAGGGAGCGATTGCTAAAAATAGTAACAATTCATTGTTTTCAATGGTTTTGTCAACCTGGTAATTAAACAAACAATCAAATGTACTTCTTGAGTCGCCGACATAAATTTGATTATTCGAAAATGTATAAATGCATCTTCTAAGACTTGAATTGGATACTTGGTATATTTTACCGTTGTCCAACTCGTACAAAACATCAAACGTGGAAGTACTTCTTCCTTTGTAAACTTTATTGTCCTCAATGGTGTATAAGCAATTGGAGCGAAAAGAATCATCAAAGACCTCATTGCCCTTAATAAATAATACATCAGTACCCCAAATAGAGGAATTCATTCTGATTACTTTGGAAGAAGAAACTTGATAAATAAGATCCTGTGGATTCGGTCTTTCTCCTAGATAGATTTTACTCTGTGCAAAAAATAAGGTTGGAAATAAAGAAAATAAAAGTAGTAATCGCATGACTACTTTTTATTCAGGTTGAGGAATAAATGAAAACACGTTATATGCTCTTCGAGGGCTTCAAATGTATAAAATATGTTTCCGTCGGATTTTAACTTCATCAATAGACAACCTAAACTAGCTCCACCTTTATCGGTTAAATCAGCCGTAGATAGAGTTCTCATATATTGTTCTTTGGTTTGTTCCAAGGTCAAAGTGTGCATGCTTTTACAAAACTCCTTTAGTTTCAAAACTCCCTCCTCTTGAACTAGGTTCAGAAAGTGAAGTTGAAGTTGTTCTTCAGAATCAAGAATAATAAACGCACCTGTTGATTCCGCGTTCTCATTTCTCAATCCGTGCCTAAAAATATTTTGTAACCCCTCTATTGCAATAGCAAAAGCTTTCTTTCTAATGCTCTTTGAGTATTTAGTCTCTGTAATTAGTTTTTCAATAGCAACAGAATTATTTGCAATTGTGCATTCGTTAACATCACCGAAAAAGGCATGCAATAAAGTATACCCTGGAAAAGATTCATTCTTCTCCACTATACAATCGAATCTTTTCTTTAACAAAAGTTCCGTCACATTATTACTAACTTTCACCATCAAATGGCTCCTCTTTTTTCGGTTTTACGTTTCCTAGACTAAAATTCTAGGGCAATAGTTGCATCAAAGAAATAAAATATAAACAATTTCCAACCTAAAAAATACAAAAAAATGATGATTCGCGTGAATTTCTTATTTTAAATTAACTCTAGTGTTGGTTAGAATTGAATCCACAATCTTCACTACCGCTGGACAAATGTCCATGTTTTTCTGTGTCAAATTCAAAATTTGATGCATGTTTTTCCTGTCTGTATGTGGATATTCTCTACAGGCTAAAGGGCGTATTTCGTAGATAGTGCACTTATTATCAGATAAATCGAGAAACGGACATGGCGCGAAATTCAACACATAATCTTGCTCCTCATCCATGTGCAAATAAGTTTGAATAAATTTCTTTTCTGTAGTTTTCAATCCTTTTGCAATTCTTTTTATATCAACGTCTCGAAAAATAGGACTTGTTGTTTTGCAACAGTTTGCACAAGCCAAACAATCGATTTCCTTGAACACTCTGTTGTGTTCTGAATGAAATTTTTCGTCTAGTTTTTTTCCTTTTAATTTATTGTTTTTGAAAAATTTAGCACTTTGCTCCTTGATTTTTTCACCTTGTTTAAGAATGTCTGAATATTTCACTTTGCCTCTGTGTTATCTTTCCACAAATATCGCATAAACTCTTATATTTGCCCTCAAACCTATGAATTACAAATGAACCGATATGATTTAGTTGTTATTGGCGGAGGACCTGCCGGATACGCTGCTGCGATGCGAGGTATAGACTTTGGCAAAACGGTTTGTTTGATAGAGCGAGATAAAGTTGGCGGTGCTGGGGTTTATAATGGTGCCTTGTCCTCCAAAACTTTATGGGAACTGTCACATAGAGTTGAAAGCGTTAATAAAATGCTTACCTCCGATAAACACGTGAAGTTTCAAATGCCTTGGCAAGATGTAAGACGAAATCTTGAAGAGGCGATTTTCGAAAGAAAATTTCAATATTCTTGTCATATAAAACTACTTCAAACTGAATCCATGAACAAACTTTTCCACTACGAAAGAGGAAAAGGGAAAATGCTCTCGGCAAATGAAATTCAAATTGATCATGAAAATACCGAAAAGGTAATTTGGGGTGATAATATCATTTTAGCAACGGGTTCCCGGCCAAGAACAATACCCAATGCTGTTGTAGACGAAAATTTTATCATGACAAGTAATGGAATTGATCATATTGAGGATTACCCAGAAAGTATTGTAATTGTTGGAGCTGGTGTTATAGGTTGTGAATACGCAACAATTTTTTCAAACTTTGGAAAAACCAAAGTTTACATTATTGATCGTCAAGATAGAATTTTACCATTTGAAGATGAGGATATTTCGACTATGGTTGCCAAAAACCTAGAAAAAAAGGGGGTAACCATTCATCACAATGCATCCTTAATTCGAATGGAGGTAATAAATAATCAAGTTGAATATGAATTAGGCTATTCAGATGGAACAAGCGAGGTTATTACTGTAAAAAAAGCATTGCTATCCGTGGGAAGAGTTCCAAATATTGAAAATCTAGGTTTGGAAAATGCCGGTGTACAAATGTCCAAAAGAGGAGTTCACATTGGCGATACGGATACACAAACAAATATCCCAAATATATACGCGGTTGGAGATGTGTCAGGTCATATTGCCTTAGTGAACATGGGGGAAATTGAGGGAAGACATGCCGTTGAAAAAATTTACGGGAAACCTAAAGATCTTCTTTCATATGACAATGTTTGCACCATCATGTTTCTTCAACCAGAGGTCGCGGCAGTTGGACTTAACGAACAACAATGTTTAGAACAGAACATTCCAGTAAAAATTGTAAAAATTGACTATTCAGTAATAGCGCGAGCAATCGCCATGAGAAAGACAGAAGGATTTTTCAAAATTATCGTAACCAACGATAGTGAAATGAAAATTTTAGGGATGCGAGCGGTTGGGGAACATGCTTCAAGCGCCATACAAGCTGTCGGTTTGTTGATTAAGATGAATGCAGGAATTGAAATTCTTTCCGAACTTGTGCACCCACATCCTTCCATTGTTGAAGGCATTCAAGAGTGCGTAAGGATGTTATTAAATAAATCGATTTTTAAATCTTCGGTATTCAAAGACAAGCTAGCTTGTTACTCACTCGTTGAAGGGGTTAAAACGCCTTTGGAAAGGTTGTAAAAAAATTACTTCCCTTTTAACTCCATCGCTCTTAACGTGTTTATCATTAATGAGGCTATCGTCATTGGACCAACTCCACCGGGAACAGGAGTTATGAATGAAGCTTTTTTAGAAACATTTTCAAAATCAACATCTCCACGTAATCGCCATCCTCTTGCTCGACTTGTATCCGAAACTCTTGTGGTCCCCACGTCGATTACCACCGCACCTTCTTTTACCATGTCGGCCTTCACAAATCCGGGTCGACCTATAGCGGAAATAAGTATGTCGGCATTTGAACAAATTTCTTCAAGGTTTTTTGTTCTGCTATGCGTAAGAGTGACCGTGCAATTTCCAGGATTAGTGTTTCTCGCTAACATTATACTCAAAGGCATTCCTACAATGTTGCTACGACCGATTACAACACAATTTTTGCCTTCTGTTTCTATTCCATTTCTTTTTATCAATTCAACGATTCCAGCCGGTGTTGCAGGTAGAAAACCAGGTAAATTCAACACCATATTTCCCAAATTTACTGGGTGAAAACCATCCACATCTTTTAGTGGGTCAATTGCTTGAGTAATTTTCATTTCATCAATATGTCCGGGTAATGGAAGCTGAACAATAAAGCCATCGATACTCTTGTCCTCATTCAAAGATTGAACCTTTGCCAACAATATTTCTTCTGGTACAGAGTCATCGTAACGAATTAAGGTACTTTCGAAGCCTATTTGATCACAAGCCTTAACTTTAGCATTTACGTAGGTCATTGAACCTCCATCTGTTCCTACTAAAATTGCAGCTAAATGCGGAATTTTTTTTCCTTGTTCCTTACGATTTTTAACGGCTTGCGCTAATTCTTTCTTTATAGATTCTGATGTTGCCTTGCCGTCTAATAATTGCATGTGATACGATTTTCTGCAAAGGTAATTACTTTTTACTATGAAAAAAACCAATCACTAGGCTTAATATAGAAGGAACTCCTCCCTTTTAACAGTTTAAAACATTTCAATATAATTTATTAGTTTAATTTTGAAATATGAGATTATTTTGGATTCTGCTTCTATTTTTCGCCCCAACAATATGGTGTCAAGAGGATTATGACGATGAGGACATTACCGCTTCGGATAAATTTAAGTTGGAAATAGGTGTTGACGGATATTTTAGCGCTAGCACCAATGGCGGAAATATGGGTGCTGGATTAAAAGTTGGATTTCGAAGCAATTCAGAAAGTCAAGTTATTGGCGGACCTTCCTTTCGAACCTTTCGTACTTGGAATAATGGTAATATAACGTCAACTCCTTCTAGCTCTACTATTATTGGATTAGGAGCATGGTGCCACGTTCGACTTCAAAACGTTTTGTATTTGGGAGGAGAATTTGAAGCTTTAAAAGTCCCGGGCGGTTATTTCTACACTACTCCAGGGGCAACGCAACAATGGATACCCACACTCTTTTTAGGAGGTGGTTTTTCAAAAGCATTCAATGAAACATTTCGATTAAACTTGGGCGTTTTTTATGATATAATCAATAATTTAAACAACCCATATCGAGCATCTTATCTGACTCAGAAAAAAGTGGGCCCGAATGGTCAACCCGGTGCACTAATCCCAATATTGTATAGAATCGAGTTGTTTATCAGCCTAAATTAATTGGATTTTCTGATCTCCGATTTCTATAAGATCTCCTGCGATTAATTTTGCTCTTTTTCGCATCTCGACCTCTCCATTTCGAATCACTTCTCCATCGCTGACTATGAATTTAGCATGTCCTCCAGTACTAGCTATACCCGTTGCTTTCAGTAACTGTATTAATTCAATGTATTCGCCTTCTATTTTAAAGTCAGTGCTCATTTGTTTTTATCTTTTATCCAATTCGTGAACAATTTTTCTGCGGCTTCAAATGGAGAAATAGTCTTGGCCATAATTAAATCCTTAAATCGATCCATTTCTTCCTTTGCCTCTTTTTTGTCTAAGAAATGATGCAGAATGTTATCTACGAGCGTTTCTTTGAACCAATGAATTTCTTGATTTTTTCTATTCTTTTCCAACCAACCGTTCACGGTGGTGTGATTTATAAAATTGTTAATTTCAGTCCAAACAGAGGTAATATTCTCATTTTCTAAGGCGCTACATGTCATGGTTTTAGGGATCCATTCATTTGAATTTGGCGGAAACAAATGCAAAGCATTCTTGTATTCTTTTGCTGCCAAATTTGCCTTTTTTATATTCTCACCATCCGCTTTGTTTATAACGAGCAAATCGGCCAACTCCATAATTCCTCGTTTAATTCCCTGAAGTTCATCTCCAGCGCCAGCTAGCATGAGCAATAAGAAAAAATCGACCATAGAATGAACCAAAGTTTCACTTTGTCCAACACCTACAGTTTCAACGACAATAATATCAAATCCTGCCGCTTCGCACAGTAATATGCATTCTCTGGTTTTTCTAGCAACGCCCCCTAAGCTTTTTCCAGAAGGCGTTGGACGGATAAAAGCATTTTCAGCTTGACTAAGAACATTCATTCTGGTCTTATCGCCCAAAATGCTCCCACCTCCTTCTTGACTGGTAGGATCTATCGCCAAAACAGCAATCTTTTTATCTTGGCTGATGACATGTTGTCCAAATGCTTCAATGAATGTGCTTTTTCCAACCCCAGGCACGCCTGTTATTCCAATTCGTATAGAGTTTCCTGAAAATGGAAGACATAACCGGATTAGCTCTTTTGCCTTATCCTGATCACTAACCAACGAACTTTCCAATAAGGTTATAGCCAAACTCAAGGAACCTACATCCCCGTTTCGAATCCCTTCAAAAAGAATTTCAGGACGTTGTGATTCACGTCTTTCCTTCCTTTTTTTGACCCAATCAAGTTTTTGTGCATTCTTCATTGTCTCGAAAGTAGAGATTTTAACTCAAAATGACTGTTTGCGATACGAATATTCTTAAAAATCTTACTTTTGTGGCATGACCAAAATCGGCTTGCTTTCGGATACACACGGCTATTTGGATCCAAAAATTTATGAGCATTTTAAAGATGTTGATGAGATTTGGCACGCTGGTGATATTGGCAGTTTAGAAGTCATCGACGAGTTGAAAAAATTTAAACCACTGCGAATCATTTATGGAAATATAGATGAAACGGAGATTCGATCGGAAACAAAGGAAACTGAAATTTTCGAGGTCGAGAAAATGAAGGTTTTGATGACTCATATAGCTGGTAGACCAGGCAGATACGCCAAAGGAATACCGGAATTGCTTGAAAGAGAAAAACCTTCAATTTTTGTCTGTGGACATTCACACATTCTTTTGGTTCAATTTGACAAACGATTGAATACCTTGTGGCTCAA
This sequence comes from Crocinitomicaceae bacterium, assembly GCA_024643585.1. Lineage (GTDB taxonomy): Bacteria > Bacteroidota > Bacteroidia > Flavobacteriales_D > Crocinitomicaceae > UBA2040. The sequence goes on from JAHEMP010000018.1 coordinate 15,351, forward strand.
TCCTGGAGCATGTGGTATCAAAGGTTTCCATTCGATAAAGACCTTACTTCGATTTAGCCTTGACAAAGGTAAAGTCAGTCAAATGGAAGCAATAGAAATAGGAAAACGGGTATGAATATAATTTTTATAGTTTCTTTGCGTTTATGGCATTAATGAAAATAATACTTGGTTTAATAGTTTTGACACTATCTACCTCTTACTTCGCGCAGACAGGTGGTACGACTAGTTTTGCTATACTTAACTTGCCGTTTAATGCTCGTTCACTTGCATTAGGAACTGATTTTATTTCCGTTAAAGACCAAGATTTAAGTTTAGGCGTTGCCAACCCTTCCTTAATCAATTCCAAAATGAGCAAACGTGCCTCGACAAATCAAGCTTTGTTGCCTGCAGGTATGAATTATGGTATGATTAATTATGCTCGAGCTTTCAAAAACGACTTTGTCGGCGTCGCACATTTACGTTATGTTGACTATGGGAAATTTATAGCTAGAGATGCTGTTGGAAACGACAACGGTTCTTTTAAACCAATGGATTTTATCTTTGGCGCAAGTGTTTCTAGACCATTTTCTCCTCGATTGACAGTGGGAGCAACTTTGAATTTTATTTATTCTCAGTTAGAATCCTACTCCTCGCTCGGTGCATCAATTGACATGGCCGGTAACTATTACAACGAAGAAAAAGAATTTCTGGCAACTGTTGTTGTTAAAAATGCAGGCTACCAATTCAAAGGTTATACTGCAAAAAAACACGATCCGCTTCCAGTAGAGTTACAAATGGCCGTTTCAAAAAAATTAAAACACGCTCCTTTCCGATTCTCACTGTTAGGGCATAATTTAAACCGCTGGGACTTAAGTTACAATGACCCAACCCTCAAACCTACAATCGACGCTTTAACCGGCGACACAATACCGGTTCCAAAAGCTGGATTTGTCGAAAAAGTAGGAAGACATCTTACCTATCAACTGGAAATTTTGATTTCCAAAAACATGCATTTCCGTACAGCTTTCGACTATCAAAAAAGACAAGAAATGAAATTGATAGAAAAACCAGGAGCATCAGGATTTTCATTCGGCGTCGGCTTGTACTTTAAAAAATTCACCGTTGATTACGGTTTCGGCGTCGTCTCAAAAGCAGGATATCAACACATGATCAGTTTGAGTACTGACCTTAGTGCTTGGCGCAAATAATTGAAGAATTTCATTAAATTCGTGCCTAATGAAAAGAGGCGCCCCTTCAAAAAAAATTACCGTTGCAATAGATGGACACTCGTCTTGCGGTAAAAGTACTCTAGCAAAGGAGTTAGCGAAACAATTATCGTATATCTACATCGACTCTGGAGCCATGTACCGAGGAGTTGCGTTGTACTGTTTAAGACACGATTGGGTTTCGACAGAACATCTTGATAAAGAAAAAATCATTGAACATCTGAAAGAAATCAATCTAACCTTCAAGTTTGACGAACAATTAGGTAAACCGGCCCTCTATTTAAACGATGAATACGTTGAAAATTTTATTCGCACCATGGAGGTTTCAAATGTTGTATCGCCAGTTGCAACGATTCGAGAGGTAAGAGAAAAGTTGGTAGAAGAGCAACGAAAAATGTCCAAAATGGGTGGTGTCATTATGGATGGTCGTGATATCGGTTCTGTCGTTTTTCCAAATGCCGAATTAAAGATATTTTTGACGGCAAGTCCAGAAGTTAGAGCCAAAAGAAGATATGAAGAACTAAAGGCTACGGATCCTGATGTAAATATTGAAGAAATAAAAACTAATCTTCTAGAAAGA
>JAHEMP010000214.1 GCA_024643585.1 Crocinitomicaceae bacterium
CTCATCAATAGGCTGACAGTTGTTTATGTATTCCTTCAATTCCCGAGGCATAATTTGAGACTCTTATTTATATGAACCTAAAAATACTAAAACCAAAGGAATGATATGCGGTAAAATAGATTACTCAATAAATTTTAAAACGAGGGATACAGAACCATTATAAACGTAAGTCAAACTTGGATCTCTATTAACATTCAAGAAACCGAAAGAAAAGCGCAATTCCGGTGAAAATTTATATTTTTCAAACCTCTGCTCGGCCCCTACACCAAGGTCAATGGATAAATCAGAATTAGGTTCGAAAAAATTTTCAAATGGTGACTTTCTTGCTATCGGAATTTTAAAATTTGGGCCTGCAAAAAAATAAGAATTCCATTTTCCTTTTGCCAAATATACCTTAACGGGAACCATCAATTCTAGTGTTAAAGGCATAATTCTATACGAATCATCCGAATACTCATAATTAATCTTTGCATTGTTAAATGAAATTTCCGCCTTTGGTGATAAATACAGCTTTTTTGAAATTTTAAACTCTGATAAAACCCCAAGCCTAGCGCCAATTCCATTTGAAATTTCCTTTGTGTTTGGCAATGGTTTATTTACAAATGCAAAGGAATAGTTTACACCGAAATCAAAACCGAATTTGTATTTTTTTTCAGGTTCTGGTATTGAATTTTGAGCAATTATTTGAAATGAGAAGAAGGAGAATGCTAATGCAAATGCTATCTTTTTCATGGTAATTTAGTTTTCAATTTCAGCAGTTATTTTGTTTTTGAAAAACAACGCTCGACGTAGTATGATTTGTTTTGAATGGGACAAAGGTAAACAAAAAAGGTTGAACAATCTGTCCAACCTTTCCAATTTATATGATCAAATTTCTTAGTTTGCTAATTTCACAAACTCATCGTAAGAAACTTCTTTTTCTTTCAATTTAACGGTGTTTTTAAAGAAGTTGGTTAACTTTTGTTCAGCCATCATATCAAATACTCGATTTGCCTCTTCTTTGTTTTTTAATACACCCATTGCAGCGTCAGTCAATTCTTTATCTTCTGGCGCTGGCATTCCGTATTGTGCGTAGTTTTGAACCAACAATGCCTTCGTAAATTCAACAACCTCAGCATTGTCCAATTTGATGTCGTTTGCTTTGAAGATGTTTGTTTGAATCAATTGCCATTTCAGGTTTGTTGCATAACTTGGGTAATGCTCTTCCACTTCTTCTGGAGTAATTGGTTTTTCGTTTGACAAACGAATCCATCTTTTCATGAAGTTATCCGGCAAATCGATTTTTGTATTTTCAATCAAGGATTCGTATACTGATTTCGTCAACAAACGATCTGAATCGGCAACAAACATATTTTCTAAATCTCCTGAAATTTTTTGACGCATATCTTCTTCTGAAGAAATTACACCTGGTCCGTACAATTTATCAAAGAAATCTTGGTCCATTTCAGCCATTTCCATTCTTTTAATCTCGGTAATGGTCAATTGGAATTTATCGCCAATTTCTGCCATTTTCTCTTCTGAGATACCCAACATAGAAGCTGTGTCTTTTCCTCCACGCGAAACTTTACGTGGATCTACTACTAATTTGTCTCCTACTTTTTTACCAATTAATTGTTTTTTGGTTGCAGCATCTTCAACAAACTCAGTTGAAACCGTTGATGAATGTAAAATTCCTGCTTCCTTGATACTGCCGTCTTCGTTTAATTCTACGAACTGACCAAGAATCAAGTCTTTTTCAGTAACCGCATCTGCACTTGTCATTTTACCATAACGACGACGTAAATCCTCGATTTGTTTGTCGACCAATTTTGCATCTACTTTTATTTTCACGTAGTCGAACTTGCTTTTTGCCGAAAGATCAACTTTTACAGTTGGCGCAAAACCGATGTCGTACGTAAATTCGAATGTATCAGGTTTTTCAAAATCTCCCTTTACCTCATCTTGTTCGTTTGGAATTGGGTTCCCTAAAACATCTAATTTATTTTCGCTGATAAAATTGTACAAAGCATCGTTAACAATTTTATTTAATTCCTCTGCCAATACGGATTTACCATATTGTTTTTGAATCAAACCAGCTGGAACATGACCTGGACGAAATCCTGGAATTTTAGCTGTTTTTCTGTACTTTTCTAATGAATTATCAACCTTCTTTTTGTAATCTTCAGGTGTAACAACCACTTTCAATTTTGCGTTGAGCGCATCAATGTCTTGACGAGTAACGTTCATTTTCATTTTATTTTTACTAATTCATACCAACAAAAAATGGTACAAGGGACACTTATACCATTTTTGTTTTTTCAGTACGGATGGAGAGACTCGAACTCTCACACCTCTCGGCACTAGATCCTAAGTCTAGCGTGTCTACCAATTCCACCACATCCGCATTTTTAATCTAATTTGAAAACCTCGTTTGGTTTTCTAGCGTTGTCTACCTCCCGATAGCTATCGGGACCACCACATCCGCATTTCTCTTTTCGAACTTCGTTAAGTTCTTTCTCAAAAGGGAGTGCAAAAATAAGGACAATTATTTTAATTCCATATAATTTCAAAAATTATTTTTTCGTAGTTATAAGGGTATTTCGAATCAAATACCCAGATTGAAGTTTAAGCCCTCTTTAAAACTTGTGCAAAACTTCATCGGAATTGACCAATAAATTTCACCTAAAAAAGCAGAATTACTCTACCTTTGCATTTCATGAAAAAAATGATTTCCATCGACCCAAAGTCTCTGCCCGTACCTCAATTACATCAGTATTTGTTGGGTTCCGTTGGACCTAGACCGATTTGTTTCGCAGCAACCGTAGATGAAAATGGGACGAATAATTTATCGCCATTTAGTTTTTTCAATGTATTCAGTGCGAACCCGCCCATCATGATATTCTCACCTGCAAGAAGCGGTAGAACAAATGAAACAAAGGATACTTATAACAATGTGAAGAAAATCCCTGAGGTTGTTATAAATATCGTGAATTACGACATTGTGCAACAGATGAGTTTGAGTTCTTCACCTTATGCGCCTGGTGTAGATGAATTCGTGAAAGCGGGCTTTACACCTTTAGACTCAGAAACCATTAGACCCAAAAGAGTAGCCGAATCACCCGTTCAATTTGAGTGTAAGGTAATCGAGGTAAAAGAACTTGGGACAGAAGGTGGAGCCGGTAATTTGGTCATTTGTGAAGTTACAAAAATACATATCGACGAAAGCATTTTGGATGAAAAAGGCGCTATTGACCAAAAGAAAATAGATCTGGTTTCTAGAATGGGAGGAAACTGGTATTGTCGCGCCGATGAAAATTCAATGTTTGAAGTAGCAAAACCTCTGACAACAATCGGTATCGGTTTCGACCAATTACCATTAGATGTTAAAAATAGCACCATACTTACGGGCAATGAGCTTGGTCTTTTAGCTAGCGTAGAAGCATTGCCAAATGAAACAGATGTCAATGAATATAAATTACTAGAATTGAGTGATTTATTTGTATCTTTAGAAGACAAAGCGTCCGATTTGGAGTTAGCGCTTCACAAACGTGCCAAAAAATTAATCTTAGAAAATAAAATTGAGGAAGCTTGGTTAAGCTTACTCTCCTTCAATAATTAATACAATAACTATGTTTAAAATTAGCGGAATCGTTAAGGTGGTAAAAGACGAAGAAGTCATCAGCGATAAATTCAAAAAAAGAGAATTCGTATTGACAGATGCATCCAGCATGTATCCACAAGACATTTCTTTCCAATTGACTCAGGACAAATGTTCTTTGGCAGACGGAATTAATGTAAATGATCAAATTGAGGTTTCATTCAACCTTAGAGGTCGCGAATGGACAAGTCCCCAAGGTGAGGTTAAATATTTTAACACTTTGGAAGCTTGGAGACTTGAAAAGATGGGTGCTGCCGCTCCTGCTGGTTCTCCGTCTCCAATGGACATGAGTTCAAACGCTTCTACCGTTGCGAACTTGAGCAACGATTCGGAAGACGATGATTTGCCATTCTAATTGAAATAAAGATTTAGTCTGAAGCCCTTCTATTTCTGATACTTATCGGAATTAGAAGGGTTTTTTATTGGCCTACCTTTCCATTTCTGGGTTATAAATATGGAGCTGAACAATAAGGCAAAAATGTAAATAGGGAAAAGCAATTCATACAGAAATACTTGAAAAGTATTGAACTGTTCTTGGAATCTATAGGTGCAAATGAATGCATCTAACTCTCCTTTTATTAAAACCAAAACCACAGCCGCACCGTAGTTCCCCATGACCAATTGCGTTGCAGAAAAAGCATAATAAGACAGCTGCAAAACTAAAACAAACAGACCAAATATATTTGCCATGTTGTCCTCGACAGCTTTCGTTTTGTCAAGCCATCTACTTCTCTGTATCAAACCTTGAAATACGGTTTGTGGAGGTTTAGTTATTACCACTAAATCACTATTTTCCATACAAGAAACTGTTTTTTGTGATTTTCGAAAGGCAGCCAGTAAAAACTGATCATCTCCACTTA
>JAHEMP010000215.1 GCA_024643585.1 Crocinitomicaceae bacterium
TATTGACTGAGCTTTGTCGAGCTGTGATTTTAATTCCTGTCCGGATAGGCAAATTGGCGAAGGATTTGTCCAATGCAATATCGGAATTGAAGGTGTTATTTAAATACACATTGTTGGCGGGATCCAAGTTAAACTGAGGGTCGTTGATGGAATAAAAGTTAACATTGGAACGAAATTGCAAGTACGGGTTGGATTTGGAGTCTTTTTGATGCGTCCATAAAACTCTAATGTTGGTCTTTGCCTGCCTTGAAGGAAAACCAATGCGGTAACGGTCATATCCGACGTTAATATTCCCACTATATTTGTATTTTGAATAGTATTCCGTAACATTTCCGAGCCCAAACGAACCACGTGAATACAAAGAACCGTAAAAAGTCGTTTGAATTCTATCATTTATTGGGACATAATAACCCAATTTATCAAATCCAAAACCATAATTAGAGGCTGGAATAATCTGGGGAAAAATGAATCCATTTAGTCTGTTTTTTTGTTGTGGAATAATAATAAAAGGAAGAGCCAGAAATGTGGGCACTCCTTTTATCCACAAATTCATTGGGCCAGATACAATCCTTTTCTCTGGAATTAATATCGCTTTTGACAGTTGAAAATGAAAATGTGGGTCCTCTAAATCACATGTGGTAAAACGACCTTTTAAAAAATGTATCTCTTCATTCGATTGTCTTTTTGCTACTTCCATGAATAAGTAGTTCTCTTCCTGTTGGGTCATCATCTCTTGGATATAGCCCTTTTTCGTATCAAAATTATAGCGAATACTGGATGCTGTCATTTTTTCTTGACCGTCATTGAATTCGGGTTTTCCCTCTTTATTGCCGATTGAATCAATTAAGTAGGTAGTTAGCACTTCATTTTTATCTAAATCAATCATGATGTATCCGGCCGTCATTGTTATGTCACCATAAACGATTTTAGCATCTCGATACAGATGTATTTTTTTATTTCGAACGTCATTAAATATGGAGTCAGCAGAAGAATAGTCTATGATTTCATCTATGGATTTATCATCCATGAATAATGTGTCTAGCTTCTTAATACTATCACTAAGAATTGATTCTTGAGACCGTGCGAAGAAACTTGCTGACATTATGAACAACATCACGAAGAAAACTCGTATTGTGGAATGCTTTTTGGTTATCAAACAATTGTAAATTTGCACTAATGTTGTTTAAACGTTTGCAAAGCTAAAAAATTAGCTTTCTCAAAATAATAAAAATGAACTCAAAAAGAATACAATTTTTCTCCATCCTAGTTTTAAATGTACTGCTTGCTTTTAATTTTCATGCCCAAGGAGGTTTAAATTTAAGCCCAGCGATAAAGACTGTGGTAATAGATCCTGGGCACGGAGGCAAAGATCCTGGTTGCTTGGGCTCTAGTACGCAAGAGAAAATTGTTTGTTTGGCTATGGGGCTAAAGTTGGGAGATTTAATTAAGAAAAATTATCCAAACATCAAGGTTGTTTATACAAGAGACTCGGATGTATTTGTAGAATTGGACGATAGAGCTAAGATAGCAAACAAAAACAATGCTGATTTATTCATTTGTATACATGCAAATGCAGCAAGTGCAACCGCTGCGGGAACAGAAACTTACGTTTTAGGTTTGCATAGAACCGAATCACAACAAAAAATAGCAGAACGAGAAAATTCAGCTATTTATTTAGAGGAAGACAAAGGAGAAAAATACAAAGATTTTGACCTTTCGCCTGACGCAATTATTGCTCGTCAAATTCAACTTTCTGTATTTTTAGATCAATCTATTTCCTTTGCTACAAAACTGCAAAAAGAATTTAAAGGAATTGGAAGATATGATAGAGGAGTCAAGCAAGCTGGATTCATAGTCTTATATAAAACAACAATGCCAAGTGTATTAATTGAGACTGGTTTTTTAACGAATCCAACTGAACAGAAGTTCTTGATGACAGAGTCTACGCAGAATTTGATGGCAGAAAGTATGTTTGCGGCATTTGAAAAATACAAAAATGAGCTCGAAGGAATAAACATTCAACAAACTCCAAAAAATGAAAAGCCGAAAATTTCGAACGATGTTTTCTTTAAAGTTCAAATAGAAACTTCTGAAAAGGCAATCAAATTGAATGATGAGAGATTTAAAGGGATAGAAGTGTCAGAGTATCAACAAGACAAATTGTTTAAATACACTTCCGGAATTTTTGTAAATGATTATAAATCTGCTAATAACTATAAAAATGAGCTCAGGAATCAAGGTTTTCAACATGCATTTGTTGTCGCGTTTAAGGACGGAGAGCGCATTAGTTTAGAAAAAGCACTTAAATTAGCAGAAAAATAGTGTTTTGAAGATATCAAAAGAGATAAAAACAGGATTAATTGCCATAGCTGCAATAGGTTTGCTGGTAACTGGGGTGAATTTTTTAAAAGGCAATAGTTTTTTTGGAGGCGATGATGTGTATTTTGCTTATTTCCCAAATTCAGGGCAGTTGGCTCCAGCCAGTTCTGTAACTTTGAATGGAGTGGGTGTCGGAAAGGTTCTTTCTGTAGAATATGTATCTGGAGGAGCGGTTAATGAGAAAGTTAAGGTTTCATTTAACATTCAAAATAAAAATATTAAGATTCCAAAAGGCTCAATTGTTCAAATTGGTTCCTTAGATTTATTTAGCAAAGGTTTAATTCTTTTATTAAATGAGGATTTAGCCAAAGGTTTTTACAAACCAGGCGATAAAATAAAGGGAGACGTGGCCATAGACATGGTTTCGCAGGCGAAAGCTTATGCGGATCCCATTTCTCAAAAATTACAGGCCATGATGGTGTCAATTGACAAAGTTGTAAATTCTGTATCTACCTTACTCGATACCAATGCAACTCAAACCATTGAAGGAAGCTTAGCTGAGTTGCGGATATCTATAAAAAGATTTGGAAATGTTGCTTACGAAGCAGAATCACTTTTAATAAGTGAGAAAGTGAAATTGGGCAGAATTTTATCAAATGTTGAGAGCATTACTCAAAATCTTCAGTTGAGTAATGAAAAAGTCTCGAAAATTCTTGGCAATGCTGAGAAAATAAGCAATGATTTAGTTAGCGCCGATTTTAAAAATGTAATAAACGAGGCAAAAACGACCTTAAATAGTGTAAATACACTTATTGGAAAAGCCAATAGTGGAGAGGGTACGTTGGGGAAACTTATTTCGGATGATCAATTGTATGATCAGTTGGTATTAACGAATAAATCTTTACAAAACCTTGTTAATGATATATCCGTTCATCCTGAGAGATATATTCATTTTTCTGTTTTGGGTGCTAAGACAAAAGGCGTACCTTTAACAACTGACGAAGAAAAGAAATTGAGAAAATTATTGGATTCAATACCAAATTAATACATTTAATTTATGATAGCTCAGGTTATTTTTGCTCTAATCTGCATTGTAGGTTTCGGATTTTTTATTTGGAACATAGGTAAAATTAGAAGTAACGTTTTACTCGGTAGAGAAATAAATCGAACGGATAGAGCTTCAGATCGATTCAAAACAATGGCTCTTGTAGCCTTGGGACAAAAGAAAATGTTCAAAAGGCCAATTCCTGCGATATTGCATTTAATGCTCTATGTTGCTTTTGTTATTACCCAAATAGAATTGATAGAAATTATTGTTGATGGAATTTTTGGTCAACATCGATTTTTTAGAGAGGGTTTAGGCGGATTTTATACCTTCATGATAAGTTTTATTGAGATACTTACCCTTTTAGCTCTCATAGGTACAGCAGCTTTTCTTTGGAGAAGAAATGTCTCGAAAGTGAAACGCTTGAATATGCCTGAAATGCAAGGATGGCCTAAAAATGACGGAAATTTAATCCTTGTCATGGAGACGATATTGGTATTCTGCATCTTCACAATGAATGGCGCTGACGAAGCATTATATAATATTGGTGCTTCTCATGCTTCTAATTTGGGAGATGGAACACTATCATTCACTCTAAGTAGTGCTTTTGGTCCAGCAGTTTTTGGCGGTTTAGACGTTTCTACTTTGCACACTCTTGAAAGGGTAGGCTGGTGGGGACACATACTAATGGTATTCGCGTTTTTAAATTATCTTCCTTATTCAAAGCACTTTCACATTTTGTTAGCATTCCCAAACACGTATTATTCGAATTTAGAGGCAAAAGGTCGATTCACGAATATGGAGTCGGTTACGAATGAAGTTAAATTAATGATGGATCCAAACGCTGACCCTTATGCGACTCCAGCCGAAGCAACCGAACCACAGCGATTTGGAGCTAAGGATGTTACGGATCTAACTTGGAAAAACTTACTTGATTCATACACATGTACGGAATGTGGTCGTTGCACTTCTTCTTGTCCAGCGAATCAAACAGGCAAGTTGCTTTCTCCAAGAAAAATTATGATGGATACGCGTGATCGATTAACTGAAATTGGAGATGCAAAGCGAAAAAACGGAAAAGATTTCGAGGATGGAAAAAGCCTTCTTTTCGATTAT
>JAHEMP010000216.1 GCA_024643585.1 Crocinitomicaceae bacterium
AGCTGGTTTGTTCGCGTACAACCACAACTTGGACTCTTCGAAAGAATTTTACAAAGACATTATCTCAACAAGAGAATACGAAAATAGAATCGACACCATTGCCAATGCTCGAAAAGCGGGTATTTCCGTCTGTTCTGGAGGAATCATCGGAATGGGCGAAGCGGTGGAAGATAGAGTTGGTTTGTTGCTTTCCTACATGGAAATGGAAACACCACCAGAGTCAATTCCAATCAATGCACTCGTTGCCGTTGAGGGAACACCTTTGGCAGAGCAAAAACCGATTGAACAATGGGAAATGATACGTATGGTTGCTACGACTCGGATTGCGTTCCCAGAATCGGTTGTTCGACTTTCAGCTGGAAGAACGAAAATGTCTATGGAGGCACAAGCATTGTGTTTTATGGGCGGAGCAAGTTCTATTTTCGCTGGCGATAAATTGTTGACGACTCCCAATCCTGAATTCAACGAAGATCAAGAGATGTTCAGAATATTGGGATTAACGCCAAAAGAAGCTTTTCAGGATGGTGAAAAACCAGAGACTTTGCCAGATGAGAAAATCATTGCGCGCAAGCAGAAAGAAGCGGATCGCGCAGCAGAATTAGCGGCGGCAAAATTGAAACCAAAAGATGAAAATTTTCAACCCAGAAAAGTTTCAATAGAAAACTAGGCTCCGATGGACCAAAAGTTAATCGATAAATTAAAAAATAGAGAAGAAGAGGGAACCATGCGTTCCCTTTCTTTATTGGATAATTTGGTCGATTTCTATTCCAATGACTATCTAGGTTTGGCCAAAATTCAATTGAATACAGAAGGAAAGGGTGGAAGCACGGGTTCGCGATTGATTTCCGGTCATTCAGCATCAGCAGAAAACTGTGAGAAGACTTTGGCGAATTGGTACAAAACAGAAGCCGCTTTGGTCTTCAATTCCGGTTACGATGCGAACATAGGATTTTTCAGTTCCGTTCCTCAAAAAGGCGATACGGTAATTTACGATGAAGCCATTCATGCGAGTGTTCGCGATGGAATTCGAATGAGTTTTGCCAATAGTTTTTCCTTCCGGCACAACGATATAACCGATTTAAAAAATAAAATTTCCAAGGGACAAGGCGCAATTTATGTCGCGGTTGAGTCTTTGTATTCCATGGATGGCGATATGGCTCCACTGGGAGAAATTGCGACACTTTGCCAATCAAAAGGAGTCTATTTAATCGTTGACGAAGCGCACGCTTGTGGTGTATTTGGAGAGCAAGGAAGAGGAATTGTGGATTGCTTGCCCGATTCAAATGTAGTCTTTGCGCGTTTGGTCACATTTGGAAAAGCGTTTGGTTATCACGGAGGAGCTATTCTAGGAAGTTCGGATTTGAAGAAATTCTTGATCAACTATGCGCGCTCGTTCATCTATACAACAGCTTTGCCGCAAGAAGCTTACCGACAAATCGAATTGCGCACAACGCACACAAGTGTATCCGAACGCCAAGGAAAATTACAAGAAAACATAGCCTTTTTCCGTTCTAAATTAACAATGAAAGGTCTGATTTCAGAGATTAATTCACCAATTCAAATATTGCGATTTGGAAATATTTCCAAAACCAAAGAAATGAGTAACCTCCTTTTTAAAGAAGGTTTTGCTGTAAAGCCTATTTATTCGCCAACTGTGAAAAAAGGAAATGAAGGTTTGCGGATTTGTTTGCATGCCTTTAATACCGAGGAGCAGATTGAGCAATTAGTGGCAATTCTTTCGATAGGCTAGAAGAAATATATTCACGACAAATAATTATCATTTTTTTAGACTTCCATTCAAAATATTTAATTTACTTTGTATTTCAAAGTACTTTTAATTATGTCTGAAGAAAAGAAGCATTTGGAGAATCTCCAGGAAATTAGATCCATGATGGAGCGCAATACGCGGTTTTTGTCCTTGAGTGGTTTGTCGGGAATAGGAGCAGGAGTGATTGCACTGATTGGAGCATTTGTTGCTCACCAGCGAATTGAAGCATTCACCTACATCGATTATTTATCGATAATGGCTTTGGAGTTGGAACTTTTGACCATCGCAACTTGTGTTTTGATTGGCGCATTAACGGTAGCTTATCTATTTACGGCTAAAAAAGCTAAAAAATCGGGAGACGTTTTTTGGAACAAAACCTCTAAAAAGACATTGGTAAGTTTGGCCATTCCGCTGGTTACAGGTGGATTGACCATTTTGGTGCTTTTAAAAAACGGACAGTACGTGTACATCGCTCCTTTAAGCTTAATTTTTTACGGATTGGCATGTATCAATGCAAGTCACCATACCGTCCGAGATATTTTCTTTTTGGGATTGACGAACATTAGTTTAGGTTTGGTTGCTCTAGTCTATTTGGGAAATGGTCTATTGTTTTGGACAATAGGTTTCGGGTTTGCTCACATCATCTACGGTTCGTTGATGTATTTTAAATACGATAAGAAATCATGATTGAAGGTTTAAACAAACACTTCGAAAGTCGGGTTCGTTTGGGCGTCATGGCATTGCTGAGTATTCATGATAGCGTCGATTTCAATACTTTGAAAGAAGAATTGGATTTGACGGATGGAAACTTGGCAAGTCATCTTATGGCTTTGGAAAAAAACGAATACATTTCTGTTCAAAAGGATTTCGTCGGACGAAAACCCCGAACGCAATACAGCAGCACCAAGTTAGGGAAAGCTGAATTTGAAAAACACTTGAATGCCTTAGAATTTTTACTAAAACAATCGAAATAAAAAAAATTTATTCAATCACTTTGAAATACAAAGTACTTTTAAAAATAAAACTATGAAAAAAATAAATGTAATTGCCTTCGTCTTACTGACTGTATTGTTTGACATCTTCTTTTGGGGAGAAAGTTTGGCGCTTAATTTTGCTCTGTTTAGTGTACTAACAATTGGAATTCAATTTTTAAATTCTCCAGATTCGTTTAAGAAAAGACCGGTACAAGCAGCGACGATAGGTAATCTGATATCAGTATTCATGTTGGTCTATTTCAACAGTACAATAAGTGGTTTTGCCTCCATCATTTCATGGATTGTTATGATTGGTTTTTATCACGAGGACGAATTGCGAACCGTTTATCGAGCGGTTTGGTCAAGTATTTTACATTTCATTAAAATTCCACCTTTTTTGCGGAAGTCTAGCACTGAGGAGAATAAGTTTCAGTCGGCGAAATACATTCGCTTGATCAAAATTGTATTGATTCCCTTCTTTTTGGTTTTCATTTTCTTTCTGATATTTCGGGGAGCGAACCAAGTATTTTCCGACGTAACGGACAAAATTGGTCACGACATTCAGTGGGCAATTTCTCAAATTATTGAAATCAGCTCCATCGAACGTATTCTATTTATTTTACTGGGTTCTTTAATTGCAAATTGGGTCATTTTTCAAAGTGATTGGAAATTTTACACCAAAAAGGAAAGAGAAAAAGGCAATCAATTGATTCGTCGTCGGGCGAAAAACAAACCAAATTTTATTGTTGAGTTTTTCATGAATGATGAAAAGACGATTCCCAAAATACTTGGGTTGAAAAACGAGAACAAGTCCGCTGTTTTGACGATGGGAATGATATGTGCTTTGCTTGTCATCATCAATACTATAGACATCGTTTACATTTGGTTTGGTTACGATTACAACCCAACAAAGAACTTTTCGAAAGACGTGCACAAAGGGGTAAACATGTTGATTTTCAGTATCATTCTTTCCATCGCTATCATGTTGTATTACTTCCGAAAAAATCAGAATTTCTACTCCCAAAATGGTTTGCTAAAAAAGTTGACCTTCACTTGGATAGGCTTGAATGGAGTTTTACTCATTTCGGTTTTCATTCGAAATATTCACTATATCAATCATTTGGGATTAACCCACAAACGAATTGGTATTTTCGTTTTCTTGACCATTGTATTACTTGGACTAATCAGTCTTTATTGGAAAATTGCCCAGCGAAAATCCATTTTTTACATGTCAAAATTCAATTCATGGTCAGTGTACACTATGCTGATTTTCATCGGATGTTTTAATTGGGACATGATCATTTTCAATTTTAACTATTCCAATCGGAAGACAATTAAATTCGATCGTTTTTATGTTTTGGATTATTTGTCCGATGAAGCGGTGCTTCAGTTAAAATTGAAGCAAAGTGAATTGAATAACAACAACGATTTAAACAAGATCGAAGAATACCAGCGGTATCGTTTCAATACGTTGGACAAGAGATTCATCAGAATTGCATTCAAATTAAGGCATGACAAAAATTCATGGCAATCGTGGGATTATAGAAAGCACCGATGCAAAAAAATAATGCTATCTCTGAATTGAGTTATCTAAAAAGGCTAACGTGACCGTGCAGTTTTAGTTTCTCGTCTGTTCCAGAATTAGTGGTATAGATTACGTAATAGGTATACGTTCCTTGCGGACAAATTTTACCGCCAAACGATCCATCCCAATGCTGGTTGATG
>JAHEMP010000217.1 GCA_024643585.1 Crocinitomicaceae bacterium
AAAACTTTACTTTCTTCCTCGTTGTCTACTTTGGCTGTTGCTTCGGAATGGACACCTAGTCATGACGATTGGGTTCAAGTTCACGTAATTAACATTGGTTCTAGCTATTTCGTTTCGAATATGCAACTTAAATTTTCTTTTGAAAGTGATGGCGGAAACAATTTATACTTGGACGAAATCAACTTGTACCAAGGTAACCCAAGTACCACTGGAATTTCTGAGTTAACTAGTTTGGACAATTTAATGTTGTATCCGAATCCAGTAGACAATGAATTGAATATCCAATTTTCTGTAAAGGAGAATTCTGATGTAAATTTGGTAGTTCAAGACATCACAGGTAAACAAATTAGAACCGATCTTGTAAAAGCAACAACGGGTAATAATTTAGTCATGATGAATACATCTGAACTCACTTCGGGAATGTATTTCATGAATATTGTTCAAGGCAACACCAAAAAAACCATTCAGTTTGTCGTTAAATAGTCGATAATCATTTAATTAGAAAAAAACTCTGTCTTCGGCAGGGTTTTTTTTTGCCTTATTGTGTTGAGAGGCAAAAATATCTTTCAACAAAAATGTGTAGAAAACCTTTTAAAATTTAACAGATTTCTTTAGAGAAGAACGGTTACCTTTTGAGAAATATTCGACCGAGCAATATGGCTAAGAAAAAAGAAAAAATCTTTGTGCTGGATACCTCAGTACTTATTCACGATCATCAAGCGATAATGAACTTTGTCAACAACCATGTGGCCATTCCGATTACGGTTTTGGAAGAGTTGGACAAGTTTAAGGTTGGAAATGACTCAAAGAATTTTTCCGCTCGGGAGGTTATACGCTTTATTGATAAAATATCGCTTACCTCAAGTCTCCAAAATTGGATTTCCTTAGGAAAAGACAAGGGGAACTTTAAAGTAATATTGGAAACAAAACCGGCCGGATTAAATGCTGAGGAAATTTATGCCTACGGGAAAAATGATCACAAAATCATCAATTCAGCTTTATACCTAAAGGAAAACGAAAAGACGAAAGATATTATCCTCGTTACAAAGGATATTAATCTAAGAATTAAAGCAAAGGCTCTTGGAATTACGGCGGAAGATTATGAAACTGGAAAAGTTTCCATCATGGAATTGGAGGACAACTCTACTCTTACAGTCGACAATGTTGATTCGGAAATCATCAGAGAAATATTTACAAGAGGCAGAATTGATGAAGATGGAATATTAGGTGATCGAAAAACGCCCAATGGATATTATATATTGAAGAATGGAAAATCCTCATCTTTAGCAGTGTACAATCCTCTTGCCGATCAAATTGAGAGAATTGAGAAAGAGTTCGTATATGGTATTAAACCAAAGAATGCGGAACAAGCTTTTGCCTTAAATGCATTGATGAATCCAGATATTAAATTGGTTGCCTTGCAAGGTGTTGCCGGTACAGGAAAAACACTTTTGGCTTTAGCTGCTTCACTAGAACAGTCAAAAAACTATCATCAGGTCATTTTGGCAAGACCAATAGTTCCCTTGTCAAACAAAGAAATAGGATTTTTACCGGGAGATGCCAGTGATAAAATAGGACCCTATATGGAGCCTTTATGGGATAATCTTAAATTCATAAAAGCGCAGTTTGGTGAAAATGAGAAAAAGCACAAGGCAATTTTAGAGATGGAGCAACAAGGTAAAATTGTCATCACACCGCTAGCGTTTATACGTGGTAGAAGTTTATCGAATATTATGTTTATCATAGATGAGGCTCAAAATTTAACGCCGCATGAGGTCAAAACAATCATAACTCGCGCAGGGCAAGGGACTAAAATTGTGTTTACGGGAGATTGTCACCAAATAGATACACCATATTTGGACGAGAATAGTAATGGTTTATCCTATTTGATAGATAGACTGAAAGGGCAGCAGTTGTTTGCTCATATCAAGCTTGAAAAAGGAGAAAGATCTGAATTGGCCAACTTGGCCAACGATTTATTATAGCCTATTTATTTGGGAAAAGATTGGTCAAAGCACTTGATAATTTTTCAAACTTGTAAGAGAAACCTTTTTCTTTCAGAAGGGAGTTGTCTCCAAATGCACCGTCTAATACAATAGTTGCTTGTTGTCCTAAGATTAATTTTAACAAGAAAGAAGGTATTTTTGGAAATATCAATTTTCTTCCTTGGCTGTGCAAAAGTGCTCTGGTAAAATCAACATTATTAACCGGTTCGCCTGTCAAATTGTAAGTGCCTTCTAGGTCATTTTCAAGAGTGAATACATAGGCTCGAGCCACGTCCTCTGCGTGTATCCAATTCATCCATTGTTTTCCTGACCCCATAGGCGACAAAACACCAAATTTAGCAAGTGGAAGGAGTTTCTGTAGTGCCCCCTCTTTTTGGTCAAGCACCATGGATGTGCGAAGCTTCGCAACGGGGACAATCCGGGCAAACAAATCAGCAGACTTTTCCCACTCCTTTACCAATACAGATAAATAATTGACACCATAAGGGTCGGATTCTTTCCATTTTTTAGTCGCAGGTTCCAATGGATAACAACTAATTCCAGAAGCAGAAAGAAATAACTTGAGACTATTTACGCCATGAAATTGATCAAAAAGAAATTCATTGGTCTCAATTCTAGATGAATAGAGTTCATTTTTTCTTTTTTGCGACCATCGTTTTTCTCCGATGTTTTCCCCACATAAATTAATGATATAGTTCGTTCCTTCAATTTTTGAAGTGTCTAAAGATTTCAATTTTGGATTCCAAGCAATGTGATTTTCCTTTTTGGGGGATCGAGTCAGAATGAAAACATCGTGCTTATTTTCGATCAATAATTTTTCAATTCGCTGGCCAATCATTCCCGTGCCACCAGCAATAATAACTTTTGCCATGAAACTGTAACGTTTAAAACTTAGAATTGTTTATTCGTTAAAAAACAATCTACCATTCACCCATTCCGGATCGAGAAGAGCATTATTTTTTCTATAGAAGTCTAATGCTAATTCATTCCACTCTAGCACTTGCCAATCCATTCTGGCCATTTTTCTTTCGTGAGCGATGGCTACAACTTCGTCAAAAAGCAACTGCCCTATCCCTCTTTTTCGGTGTAATTCGTCAACGTAGAAATCTTCAAGATACAACGACTTACCCTTCCAGGTAGAATAGGAGGTATAGAACAAAGCAAACCCGAGCACTGTTTCGTTTTCTTCCGCAACAATGGCTTCACAAATTGGTTCAACAAATAAATCATGATGAAGGGAACGAACAGTATTAGTAACTTGTTCTGGAGCTTTTTCATATAGAGCAAGCTCTTTTATTAACCCAAAAATAGCTGTAACGTCCTTTTCTTCTGCTTTTCTAACGGTTATCATTGTATTCCACCTAAATTAAATCTTAATCGAATACCCGTGCTTAAATTCCCCGTAGGATAAGAGCTCGCAATTTTTGGAGTATTTAATACGTGATCGTAATAATACATGACCGTCAGATTTTTCCCTAAATTGTAATCTGCTGAGAATTTAATTGAAACAACACGTTGACCGGCCGTAGCTTGGTTGGTGTTTTCAACAACCTTACGAATAACAGTCAGATTATCTCTAAAAGAGAAGTCGAAACGAAGATTCACATCACTTGCTTTCACTTGTTTTATAGGCAGTTTTACTTGGGTGAATTTATATCCGGAGCCAATAACGTATTCATTTCCAATAATTTCTGTAACTTGATTGTTATTTAAAGAAAGGGTGATACTACGGTCTTTTTTAATTTCAAATTTCGTCAATAGGCCTTGGTCTTTTCCTTTACTTTTAATAATCCAAGTTGCATCAATACCGAATAGTGGAGAAAATCTTTCAGACATCGTTACATTTTGAATCTGAAATTGAGCAATGTAATTGTTGTTTAAATCACGTGCCGTTGGCAAATCGTTTTGATCGAATGTCGCGTTCAAATTCGTTTGAATTCCGGACACACTTGTTGTTGACGAGTACCCATGGCGTAATACGAAATTTCGTACGTATTTTTTCATGAATTTAAACTTGGATAGACCATTGTAGTTTATCGTCCAGTTCGGCAAAGGCAGATTCGAAATAGGGTCGATGTTTTTACTGCTAACCGACTTATTGCTATAAGCAGTTAAGAAGGCACCCAAAACAACTTCTTGCTGAGATTTACCATACCCATCGTAATATCCAGTGCTGAGTAATGATGAATTTGCATTTCGCGAACCGACAATTGTGGAAGTTGCAGCAAGATTTGTCAACATTTGGTTGAAAGTTTCGGAGGAGTACGTCTTACTATCAAACCTAGTGAAGGCAGAGCCAATAGTAATATTTGTATAGGTTAAAGTGGCAATTTCGACCTTACTTTGCGCCTCATATCGTCCTTCGGCTTCATTCCATCTATAGAAATCATTTGAGCTTGTATTGTAGGTTTTACTAACCGTCAATTCAACTGTCAAATCTTTAATTGGCTCCAGACTC
>JAHEMP010000218.1 GCA_024643585.1 Crocinitomicaceae bacterium
GGTAAAATTCTGATGAAAGACCAAATCGGTCTGCGCTATCTACCTTATTGGCAACGATGTAGACTTTCTTTTTGCTCTTGCGCAACATTTTGGCTACTACTTCATCCAAATCAAGGATTCCGGCCATAACGTCCACGACGAATATGATTACTTTCGCCTCATCGATAGCGATTTCAACTTGTTTCCGTATTTCGCCTTCAAAAATATCGTCAGATCCACTAATATATCCTCCTGTATCAATCACGGAAAATTGAACTCCATTCCATTCTCCACGACCATAAAGTCGATCCCGCGTTACACCACTTACTTCTTTTACGATAGCTCTTCTTGACTCAGTCAAACGATTAAATAAGGTTGATTTACCTACATTCGGACGACCTACTATCGCTACTACATTTCCCATTATAAAATTCTGTTACAAGTTATTTAGTTGAAAGCTGCAAATTCTGTGTTTCTGAAAAACTTGGAACTTGGAACTTATAACTTTTAACTCTTTTCAATATCCGTATTTCTTTAATTTCGAATCTGACGTTCGCCAATCTTTATCAACTTTAACAAACGTATCCAAAAACACTTTTTGATCGATAAATTTTTGAATTTCAATTCTAGACTCTCGTCCAATGCGTTTTAACATTTCGCCTCCTTTACCAATGATAATTCCTTTTTGCGTGTCTCGTTCGACGATAATCACAGCACGAATTTTTGTGATTTCAGGTTCCTCTATGTATTCTTCCACTTCAACTTGCGTTGCATATGGTACTTCCTTTTTCGTGTGCAAAAATATCTTTTCACGAATAATCTCTGAAACAAAGAAACGCATGGGACGATCAGACAATTCTTCTTTGTCGTAATAAGCAGGACTTTCAGGTAACAAAGAAACCAATTTCTCTATAATTCCCTCCATATTGAAACCGTGCAAAGCTGAAATAGGAAAAACATCTGCATTCGGCAATTTCTCAGCCCAATACGCCAAACGTTCACCCACTTTTTCTTGGTCACCCAAATCCATTTTGTTGACCAAAACCAAAACGGGAACCTTCATTTTTGAGATTTTCTCCAACGTTTCGGCATGATTCATTTCATTCTCGTAAATGTCTGTAATGAATAACAAAACGTCAGCATCCTGCAATGAAGTGTTGACATAGGTCATCATGTGGTCGTGCAATTTGTAGGCAGAATTTACTACGCCTGGTGTGTCCGAAAAAACGATTTGATAATCGTCCTCATTCAACATCCCCAATATGCGGTGACGGGTAGTCTGCGCCTTCGATGTTACGATGGACATTTTCTCCCCCATTAATTTGTTCATCAGGGTAGATTTACCCACATTTGGACTTCCTACAATATTTACAAAACCTGCCTTGTGTGCCATTTTTTTATTTCAGGGTGCAAAGATAGGGAATTACTAATTAATGCATTAGGATAAAATCATTTAAGTATAGCTTTTATGGAATGTTGGGAATTGGTTTTACCTCGGTTAAAACACAAATGGTAGCTTTTATTATAAGAATCTATCTTTTTGAGCTCATAATCAAATTCAATCTCAAATATTGGCTTTGAAACTTACCTTCCATTTCCCCTTCAATTACTGGTGTGGCATTGATCAAATAGTCCAATTGAATTGCAAAATTTCTTTTCTTCACTATAGCTTTATAACCAATTCCTAATCTTGGGGTAAAAGAGACTTTTGTGCTCAATGGAATTGAATCTGTTGGTTTATCTAAAATTGTTGGATAATTTGATGTTGGGCCATGACTTGAATATAATCCTCTTCCACCTGCAAATAGATTTAAATCTATAGAAAAACCTCCTTGAATGTAAAACCGTTTGGACTCTCCAAAATTGAATCGAACAGATAAAGGGACGTTTACAGCAAAAAATCGAGGCTTATACGTTTTTATAAGATGTGTATTTGTCATCTGAATAGTTGGGCTCATACGAATCGAAAGTATTTAGTTCTAATCCAAACACCATATTTTCAAACGTATTTACTACCTAATTTGGTTGAAGAAAGTTGTAAACACATCCCCAAAGTCAAACGGTATAAATATCTTTGCTAAAATTTTTCAAATTGAATTCTAAAAATTGCTTTCTTCCTTTTTTATCTTCCATTGATGGAATTCCTTTGCCTGAAAAATTTACGTTCCCCTTTTATTACGAACCTCATCCTTTAGCTTTGATTGCAGCGCAAGAATTGCAAAATCACTTGGAAAAACAAAAGGATTTCAAGCACAATTTCGGTATTGAAAATTCTGAAGATAAAAACGCTTTAGGCAAAATGTTTGGGGTTTTGGTTGTACGAAAATCAGATGGGGAACTCGGTTATTTATCTGCTTTTTCAGGTAAACTAGCCGATAGCAACCATTGGCCTGGTTTTGTTCCTCCCGTTTTTGATATTTTGGAAAAAGATGGATTTTATAAAACCGAAGAACAAGAGGTAAACGAATTGAATCGTGAGTTGGAAGATGCCTTGAAAAACCCTACGCTATTAGGTAAAAGAGAAAAAGTAAAGGAAGTAGAGCATCAAGCAAGTCAAGAAATAGCCGCAACGAAAAATTACAATTCAGAGAATAAAAAACTCAGAAAACAAAGAAGACTTGAAGCTAAAACACAACTTTCTGAGGAGGAAATAAATTCTTTAAACAAGGATTTGGACAAGCAGAGCAGTCAAGAACATTTCTTTTTGAAAGATTTAACGAAGCGATGGAAAAACGAGATTGAAAGCGCTAAATCTGAATTGGCCGTTGAAGAAAATAAGATTGTTGCATTGAAGTTAAAACGAGGAAAACGCTCGGCAGAATTGCAAAAGAAAATATTTCGTGCGTATTCTTTTCTTAATTACAATGGGGAAACTAAATCCTTATTGGACATTTTTGCTTTTTTGGATCCCCTTTTTCCGCCTTCTGGTTCTGGAGAATGTGCTGCGCCAAAATTGCTCCATTTTGCCTATAAAAACAAGTTAGAACCTATCGCTTTGGCGGAATTTTGGTGGGGAAAAACACCAAGTTCTGAAATTCGCCAACACAAAAACTATTATCCTGCTTGTAAAAGTAAATGCGAACCTATCCTCGGTCATATGCTGAAAGGATTAGAAGTCGAAGTAAACCCTTTACTCTCCAATCCGTCTTATGGAAAAGAAATCGACATCGTATTCGAAGATGAATACTTACTGGTTGTAAATAAACCAAATGAATTTCTTTCTGTTCCAGGTATCCATTTGACAGATTCCGTTCAAACACGTATGTTGGAGAAATATCCTGATGCCACTGGCCCCATGATTGTTCATCGCTTGGATATGTCCACCTCTGGTTTGATACTTTTGGCCAAAACCAAGGAAGTACACAAAACTTTGCAAAGCCTTTTCATCAAAAGAAGCATGAGAAAAACTTATGTCGCTCTTTTAGATGGAATTATAGACGGTGATGAAGGAATCATTGACCTGCCTTTGCGCTTGGACATTGATGATCGTCCTCGCCAAATGGTTTGTTACGAGCATGGGAAAACCTCTCGAACAAAATGGAAGGTTTTGGAGCGGAAAAACGGAAAAACCAAGGTTCATTTTTTTCCAATTACTGGCAGAACACATCAATTAAGAGTACACGCAGCACACAAAGACGGATTGAATACTCCCATTTTAGGTGACGATTTGTATGGTAAAAAAAGTGATCGCCTTTATTTACATGCCGAACAATTGGAGTTTCTTCATCCCATTACGCAAGAAAGAATAGCAATTGAACTGCCAGCCAAATTTTAGTAGAATTTATTCTTTCGCTGATTTAAAAGTGTAATAAATTCCTATAGTAAATCGATTGCCTAAAGTATTAATGTTTGCATCAATACCCGAATCACTTTTTTCTGACCCATTAACTTTATAGCTGTTCGAATTGAATCCAACTAGACCAAAAGATCCTACGGCCGTAAATTTAGGGTTTAATGCATAAGCAAATCCAGCATTCAAATTTGCTCCAAAACTAAAAACGTCCCCTGTATATGAAGGCGCAGGATTTGGCGATAAATCAGTATACTTCACAGAACCGGGAAGAACTGTTACATTAATCGCCACAAAAGGTTTGAAAGCCGTTTCTCCGAAAAAATATCTGGTGTATAACGTTCCTCCAAATTTCAAAGTGTTTTCACGATTGTTATTTATATTTTCTTGTTTGCTTCCGTTTGTGGTAATACCCAATCCAAGCTGTAATCGATTTGTTAAAAAGGTCCCAATTTCAGGTGAAAAAGACCAACTTGAAAATTTCTGGACTACATTTGAATTATTTTCGAACTGGCGAGACGAAAATCCAGCATTTCCTCCGATATACCATGAACCTTGTTGAGCGATTGAGGCCGTTGATAAAAAACAAATTGTGATTAAAATGATCTTTTTCATTTGTGCAGAATTTAATGGTTTTAAGGAAACATCGATTGTTTCTCGAGACAAGTTAAAAAATTCTAAGTTAATTTCA
>JAHEMP010000219.1 GCA_024643585.1 Crocinitomicaceae bacterium
TGCCCCAAGTAATACCTGTGGCACTTGGATAAGTTACAACAAATGGTCCAGCCGTAGCAACAGTTGAAACAGTAGCATCCATGTAAGCCGAACAGCCTCCAGGTCCAGAAGAATTATCTCTAACGGAAACACGGAAATTCATAGTTCTCGACACCGATGGTAGAACTTCCCACGTGTAAGGGCCACCACTATTTAAGGATGCCAAACTTGGAAAATATCTTGTAGGACTTAAAGAAGAAGGATTACTTCTAAAATTTGGACCTGATGTTGACGAGGCTAGCGGTGGTTGCGTGCTAACTTGATTGTTTGTTTGCTCCCAATTGTATGTTAAAGTATCAGAATCCAAATCAGTAGCTACAGCCGTAAGTGCAAATGGAGTATTTGCTGGCACGGACACATTGCCATTGGTGCTTACAACCACAGGTTGATTATTAGACAAGGTGGAAACAACAGGACAGGTATGCCCTGCACCGGTAATAAATGTAGAAATTTCACTAAGGCTAATTCCGTGAAAATGATCATCACTGTTACTTTGTACGTTAGGCGAACAAATACCCGCATAACCCATGATGGTGCTCGCACTACCTGGTTCAACAGCTGTTGCATTATTTCGGTTGCAATTATTATTTTGAGTGTGATTGGCCTTGAATTGATGCCCCATTTCATGTGCGACATAGTCAATATCAAAAGGATCACCGATGGGATTGCTACTGCCTGTAACCCCTCTTGCTTTGTTGGTTGAACTGCAAACTACGCCTAGTCCAGCCAAACCACCAGAGTTGGTTCCGAAAACATGGCCAATATCATAGTTAGCTGATCCAATTACAGAAGTTATATTACTCTGATTTTGGGTTATCATTGATCCTGCGTTACCGTTTGTGTAGGGGTCAGTTGCTGCGTTTGTGTACAACAAAGTGTCGTTGTTCGCAATAATTGTCATCGTTATAGCTATGTCGCGTTCAAAAACACCGTTGACTCTATTCATCGTTGTCACTTGATTGGAAGCAGCTAATGTTACATTACCATGATACGCTACGTATTCTGCAGTCCCGGCTAGAGCTAATCTATACGTCCTTAATTGGCAACTTCCATATGGAATTTTCACTGGATTACCATAACTAAAAGCTTCTTCTGTATTTATTTCAGATGAGAGCAAAGAGCAAGACATTTGTTTATTCGTAGTAAAGTCTTTTTTTGAATAGACAATTACTTTGTTTGGTTCAAATCTAGAAATTGGGTCTATGAATAGAGTTGATCTATCAGGTCCGTATATCATGGCATGAAAACCCTGTGGCGTGACGTCAAATTTTCCTTTCAATGACGTATTATTCGTATTAACGCCTTCGAAAGAAATAATGTCCGGAAACGCACTGTTCAAGGAAGGGTGCATTGTTTTATTTCTTAAAATGCGATAGGTTTGCAGAATACCGTTTTCATCTGGTACGGCAATATAGTTTGTAGAATTTTTCAATTCAAAATCTTCCCGATAATTCAAAGAGGTCACAAGATTACTGATAGAATTTAAGTCAACGCTGAAAAACAAGGCCTTTGAAGCATGTATTTCACAACTTTGCAATTCGTTTTGTGTTAAAATAACTGGAGAAAAGGCGGATTGCGCAGAAAGGGAGAAACCTGCGATTATTGAGAATATTGAGTAAATGAATTTCATAGTATTTTTAAAAGTGTCGAAGTGTAAATTTAGCTATAAAATTGAAATTTAAAAACGGTGCTATAGAACAAAAAAAATGGCACTTGAATTAACAAGTGCCACCTTCCGATATGCAGTTAGACTTAATCAATCAATACGGATGTACTGGCTGCGCTAAGAGCGTCTTTAATCTTTTCTTCGAGTTCTTCCATCAATTCTGGATTGTCAAGAACCAATTGTTTAACTGAGTCTCTTCCTTGCCCTAATTTTGTTTCACCATATGAAAACCAAGAACCACTTTTCTTAATGATGTTTAATTCAACCCCTAGGTCAATTATTTCACCCACTTTTGAAATGCCTTCACCGTACATGATGTCGAATTCAGCTTTTCTGAAAGGAGGAGCCACCTTGTTTTTTACAACTTTAACCTTAACTCTATTTCCAATGGATTCATCTCCGTCTTTAATTTGAGTGGATCGACGAATGTCTAGTCGAACCGAGGCATAAAATTTCAAAGCATTTCCTCCCGTTGTTGTTTCAGGGTTACCGAACATTACACCGATTTTTTCACGAAGTTGGTTAATGAAAATGCAGCAAGTACCGGCCTTATTAATAGATCCAGTTAGTTTTCTCAAAGCTTTGGACATTAATCGTGCTTGTAAGCCCATTTGAGAATCGCCCATTTCACCTTCGATTTCCGCTTTCGGAGTCAAGGCTGCTACGGAGTCAATAACAACAATATCGACAGCCCCTGAACGAATCAGATTATCTGCTATTTCAAGAGCTTGCTCGCCGTTATCGGGTTGTGAAACAATCAGATTTTCAATGTCAACGCCTAATTTTTTTGCGTAGAATTGATCGAAAGCATGCTCAGCATCAATAAAGGCGGCTATTCCTCCTGCTTTCTGACATTCTGCAATTGCGTGAATGGCTAAGGTAGTTTTTCCAGAAGATTCGGGTCCGTATATTTCTATTACTCTTCCTTTGGGATATCCGTGGATACCCAATGCTAAATCCAGCGTAAGTGATCCTGAAGAAATTACTTCAACATCGACAACAGGATTGTCGCCTAATTTCATTACGGTTCCTTTACCATAAGTTTTGTCGAGCTTCTCCATTGTAAGTTGGAGTGCTTTTAATTTTTCTGAGTTTACTTCTTTAACTGACATATCGGTTTATGTTTTGTTTCCTGCAAGTATACAGGATGATTAATTGTATGATGCAAAGTTGGGGTAGCAGAACGTAATCGATTTACGTTCAATTATTTTTTTTAAAACTTTCTAAAATTTCTTCAGCATGATCTTTTGTTTTTGGCTTTTCAATGATGTCTACAATTTTACCTTCCTCATTAATTAAAAAGGTAGTTCTGTGTATTCCATCATAGACGCGACCCATAAATTTTTTCTCACCCCAGACTCCAAAATCTTCAATCATTTTTTTATCGACATCTGCAATAAGAGGGAAAGGTAAATTTTGTTTTTCTATGAATTTTTGATGTATTTTTATGTCATCTGCACTCACACCTATAATTTCAATACCAGCTTTTTTAAGCACAGAATAATTATCACGAATGTTACAGGCTTGAACGGTACAACCCGGAGTGTTGTCTTTGGGGTAAAAATAGATGGCTGTTTTTTTACCTAGAAAGTCCTTTGAACTAAGTAATTGTCCTTTTTCATTTTCACCAGACCAGTTTGGTGTGGAATCTCCAATTTTTAAATGCTTCATGTTTTGACGAAAATATAATCAAATGTAATGTTTATTTTCTAATCAACAAACATTAGCTATATTTTGTTCAAAATTCTGTCAGGCTGTTTCTTTGGAGAAACGAAGGAAGAAACCGGTTTGAACCACCATACCCGTCAAATAGGTAAACAAGAAAATAAGTGCATGAGCTCTCAAGGGGTGCGTTTTTGTATAAACAAGGGCTAGCACAAAAGCGAGTATAGCGAGTATTTGGAAGACAGTTAGTATCATAAACCGAGCGACGAACTGACTTTTTTCGAAACGAACGTACATGATCAACGCTCCAATTAATAAAATGATTCCGCTGTAAGAAATCTCAATGATTAATTTCTGGGTATTTAGATTTGAATAGTATGACGCTACAATAAAAAACGCCAATAAATGAGCAATAATTATGGACAGAATGCAAACAATACTACTTTTTTTCATTCTGATCTTTGTTCATATTAATAACTTCTCGGATTACTAAATACAAGGCAATGAATACGCTAATTAGTGACAATACGAC
Source organism: Crocinitomicaceae bacterium (assembly GCA_024643585.1). Lineage (GTDB taxonomy): Bacteria > Bacteroidota > Bacteroidia > Flavobacteriales_D > Crocinitomicaceae > UBA2040. Next base: position 3,903 of record JAHEMP010000219.1, read on the forward strand.
TGTCCATAAAGGTTTACTAGCGTATTTATCGTCCAAAAAGGTGCCCAGCCAGGTTAATCCCCCAATTATTACGCCCATTTGGATACCTAAGCCCGAATATTTGGCATATTTTGAGAAACCGCTTTCTTCCTCGCTCATCAGTAAACCAAATCTTCAGGTTGTTCTTTTGATTCTTTGATTGGGAAAGATTTTGATTGAGGATTCATTCCAGACATTGTACAGTTCCCAGTAAAAACGGCCCCTTGGTGAACCTCTATTTTAGCGGTACTTATATTACCAGAAATACGTGCTTTTTCGCGAAGAACCAGCAAGGAATCCACTTTTAAATCACCTTCAATCACTCCTTCGATATCCGCCTCACCACAAATAAGATTACCATTTATGATTGCGCTTTCGCCAATTAGTACCTTGCCAGCACAATTTATGTTTCCTTGGATTTCACCATCAATGCGTATGCTTGACTCTGTGATTAAATCACCGATTAATTTTGTGCCTTCAACAAAGCGATTCAAGCGATCTGGGGCTTCAAAATTGTCGTTCTTTTTTTTACCAAT
>JAHEMP010000220.1 GCA_024643585.1 Crocinitomicaceae bacterium
GGATTTATCAGAGCTTACAAGGGTTTAGATTTGCTGCTAAAGGCATTCAATACATTGGATGATAGTTATCAGTTGATCGTGGCAGGCGAAATCTATGGCGATTTTTCGGTCTACCAAAAAATAATTGATGAGAGTCCGAATAAAGTGAATATTCACCTTTTTAATCATTACATTCAAGATGATGAGGTGCCCTTGTACTATTCTGCCGCTGATGTATGTATTTTGCCATACAAATCGGCAACACAAAGTGGTATAACGTCAATATCAAATCATTTCGAATTGCCCATAATTGCTACGGATGTAGGTGGTTTGAAAGAAACGATTTACCATGAAAAGACAGGTTTAATCGTTCCTAAACCTGATTCAAACCTGATTAAAACCACAATAGAAGATTATTTCCTTAGCGACAAAAGGCAAGAAATGGTAAAGAATATTCAAGAAGACAACAAGCTGAATTCTTGGTCCAATTTTGCTGCTAAATTGCTAGATTTTTCGATGGAATTAGACAAATTAAAACACTGATGCATGGTTTTTTATGAAAAAAAACGGGCATATAGTAAAACTAGGTTGACAATAAGAATTCTAAATTCTATATTTGCACCCTTTAAATAGATACTTAACGATAATAACACAATGCGTAATAAAGGATTTCTTTGGTTCATAACGATTTTACTAACGGCTATTTGCCTTTATCAATTGTCTTTTACTTGGGTTTCGAACTCAATTGAACAAAAAGCGGATAAAGAAGCAAATGGTAAAGTGATTGAGCTTAAAGCGGAAGCGGCTAAAAGTGGAAATATTGCTCTTTTGCCGAATGGTACAGAGGTTGATTTCAACAAACCAGAAGGTGAGGAGTTAGCGAAAGCAGCTTTCGTTAATCAAATATTAAGGTCAAAGTCAGAAAAATCAGTTTATCCTATTTTAGGTTCGACTTTCTCTGAGGTAAAAACCAGAAGTTTAGCTTTTGGCTTGGACTTGGTAGGAGGTATGTCTGTTACTTTAGAAATTTCAATTCCTGAGTTGGTTGAAAGTTTTGCAAGAAACAAAAAGGAGTTAACTTTCAAAAAGCCATACGACAGTGCGAAACAAATTTATGCGAAAGATGGTGGTGATTTTGTTACCATTTTTGCGGATGAGTATAAAAAAATCAATAAGGGGCAACCAATAGTTAAATCTTTGGCAATTTCAGATATTGAGGGATTAGGGAAAAATTCATCAGATGAAGATGTGATTGCTTTCTTCAAGGAGAAAGTATCGAATTCAATGGATGGTGTTGAACAAATCATGAATCGCCGTATCAACCAATTCGGTGTTGCACAACCAAATATTCAAAAAGACCCTGCAAACAATCGTTTGTATATTGAATTACCAGGTGTTCAAGATGAGGCAACGGTTGCAAGTAAACTTCAGTCGACGGCTAATCTTCAATTCTACGAAACTTACCAAGGAAATGAAATTGCTTCTCAATGGAAATTAGCCAGCGATATATCGCGAAGTGCTGAAGTTTCTGTTGAAGAGTTAGAGGAACAATCAGTTGATTCAACTTCAACTGGTTCTGATTCAATTTCAGAGTTGGATGCCTTAACAAATGGAAAAACAACCGAAAATGGTAAGAAAGGTTTAGCTGAATTGGTTAAAAATAGCGGAGGCTACACCATTGGAACAGTTTCCTTGGAAGATAAATTGGCTGTTGATAAGCTTTTACGACGTGAGGATGTTATGTCGGCATTTCCAGATGATTTAAGATTTATGTGGGGAGCTGAACCGGAGCAAATCAATTCTGGTTCAAAAGAAATGGCCTATGTCTTATATGCTATTCGTATGCCGGAAAATGGTAAAGCTTTTGTTGGTGGTGCAGATATTAAAACGGCTTCAACAGGATTTGATCAAACATCAGCGTTAGTTACAGTTGATTTGGAAATGAATGAGGAAGGTGCTGATCGATGGGCACAAATGACAGCTGACAACAAAGATCGTTTGGTTGCAATTACAATGGATAATGTTGTTTACAGTGCGCCTAGAGTGAACGAAGCAATTAACGGTGGTAGAACTCAAATTTCTGGAAGTTTTTCTGTTGAAGAAGCAAATGATCTTTCTGGATTATTGAATGGGGGAGCCTTGCCAGCGCCATGTGTTATAAAAGAACAAACTAAAGTAGGACCAACAATTGGTGCAGAAAATACACGTTCTGGATTAATTTCATTTGGATTTGCTTTGCTGTTGGTCTTCATCTACATGTATTTTTACTATGGTAAAGCTGGATTGGTAGCTGATATCGCATTGTTTGCGAACATTTTGTTCATTTTTGGTACATTAGCTTCTTTTGGAGCAGTTTTGACCTTAGCGGGTATCGCAGGTATCGTTTTAACTATTGGTATGGCGGTCGATGCGAACGTACTAATCTTCGAACGTATTCGTGAAGAGCAAACTGCGGGTAAGGATTTGAAATTGGCAATTGATACAGGTTACCAAAAAGCTTTGTCTTCTATTATTGATGCGAATGTTACAACATTATTGACGGCGATCGTCTTGAAAGTATTCGGATCAGGACCAATTGAATCATTTGCGACAACTTTAATCATCGGTATCTTTACATCTGTATTTGCGGCTTTGGTAATTTCTCGTTTGATTATTAATCGAATGTTAGACAAAGGACAATCCATCAACTTTGAAACGAAATTTACCAAAGGTGCATTCAAAAACCTAAACTTTGATTTCGTTGGAAATAGAAAGAAATTTTATGCGGTTTCTGGAATTCTAGTAGCGTTGGGTATAGCTTCATTGGTATTTAGAGGTCTTAGTCCAAGCGTGGAATTCTCTGGAGGGCGTACTTTTGGAGTTAAATTTGAAAAGTCTGCCGCAAACCAAATTGAATTCGTTCGTAAGAATTTGGCAAATGAGTTGACGGAAAATGGAAAAGCAGCTTCAATTGATTTGAAGACCAAAACAAATAATTATTTCTTGGAGATAACGACCAATTATAAATTAGGTGATGAATCTGCTGCAGTTGAAGTAAAAGAAAAAATTGACAAAGGATTGGCAGCGTGTAAATCTCAGCTTGGTGGTTACGAGATTCAAGAGTCAAGAACAGTTTCGCCGACTATTTCGGGAGAGTTGAAAACATCGTCTTCAATAGCGGTAATATTAGCATTGATCATCATATTTGCCTATATCTTAATGCGATTTGGAACATGGCAGTTCTCCACTGGAGCAATTTTAGCGATGGTTCATGATGTTATTTTGGTATTAGCATGCTTCGCAATATTCCACGGAATCTTACCTTTCAATATGGATATAGATCAAGCATTTATTGCGGCAATCTTGACAGTTATTGGATACTCAATAAACGATACCGTAATTGTATTCGATAGAATTAGAGAAAACTTGAAATTCAAGAAAACGGATTCTACCCACGCTGAACAAATTAATGAATCGTTGAACTCAACTTTATCGAGAACGATCAATACATCCATGACGACGTTTGTGGTATTGTTGGTGATCTTCTTATTTGGAGGTGCAGCAATTAAAGGATTTATTTTCGCATTGATGGTTGGTGTAGGTGTAGGAACTTATTCAAGTTTATGTATTGCGACACCATTGTTGATTGATTTATCTAGAAAAATTAAAGCATAAGCTTAATAAATAAAATAGTAAAAGCCGATAATCAAATTTGATTATCGGCTTTTTTAATGAAACAATTTCGACTTTTTTTGCTATAGATATTAACTCAATAAAGAAATACTTTTTGAGGGTTTACAACGTTATTTATACAGATTACGTTATATAAGAAAGAAGCCATCAAGTATGATTGTTATTTTGGGAATAGTGGTAGTTGTAAGTCTTTATCGATTAATTTTCGATAAGGGAATTTGATTTCAAAAACGGACCAAGTTTTTCATCGATGATTTTCGCAAATAACCACTAATAATTGTTTTAGCATCCCTGTCTTCTTGATAAATATCAATAAATCTTTTCCATTTGTATTCAGGTTGTTTCTGGAAAAAGTAAGGAGCATAGCCAAAACCAATTAGCATTCCATTTTCTACAAGGATGAGTGCCTTTTCATTTTTTTGACGACCATTTTCAATAATGTAAAAGGATTCACCATTCAAATTGAGTTCGTCCACCATTCTCGTTGCACGGGCATTGTATTCTTCAACATTTTCAAGGCCAATACACGCTCCATTGCATTTTTTTATACTATGATGGAAACATGCTGATTTCGTGGGGTAAAGATCATTTAGCTTTTGACACAATTCATAATCTTCGGTCCACTTGGTCAATAATTCAATTCCTTCCCGTTTAGTGCTAAAAGCAGCAATAGGTAAATCCTGTATTTTTGAACTTTGTCCAACATACATTCTAACGTATCCATTGTCATCAAGATAATCGTAAAGACCATAAGGGAATTTACTCCGCTTGAGCATGTGGTTGTATTTTGGTTTGTGTTC
>JAHEMP010000221.1 GCA_024643585.1 Crocinitomicaceae bacterium
CAAAAGGCTAAATTTAATGTCGCTTTTTTAATCTGTTCATTTTTCATTTGTAAAATTCATTTGATTATTTGTAAAGTTTATTTGACACAAATCTAGTAAATAATTTCAAATTGACAAGTTTGCTTTACTTTTTTTAGAGAACTTAGATGAAGTGCGTAATGAAGAACATAAAAAATATGGCGTATCAGAATGAGCCTTATTTATTTGAATAAAAACAATTTCCCTACCTTCACCCCAATGAAAATAACAACCTTTTACGGCAACACGCAAGAACAGAAGTCATGGAGCGGTGGAACGACAACTGAATTGTTTATTTACCCGGATGGTGCAACCTATGCAGAACAAAATTTCGATTTTAGAATCAGCACAGCAGATGTCATTGCAGCTACTTCAAATTTCACTGCTTTTCCTGGATATCACAGAAGATTAATGGTGTTGCGTGGAAGTGTTGAACTCACCCACAAAGGTCAGTATACAAAAACACTGAACGAATTGGAACAGGATGCTTTTTCGGGCGACTGGGAAACATCCGCTGTTGGTCGTTGCATGGATTTCAACCTAATTTGTTCGCCGAAAGCCAAAGGTAAAATCAAAGCCCATCAACTCGACAAAGGAGCTCGATTAGAGGTGAAAAGAGACGATTCTTTTTTGTTTTTTTATTGCGTAATAGGTTCCATAGAACTTATCGTTGCCGGTAAAACATATTCCTTAGGTTCGACGGATTTCTTGATTATTAGAGAGCCAGACGATGAAGTGGTTGAGATTTATACACAAGTTCCTTCGCTTTTTGTAGAAACAAGAGTCAATTATTGATTTACGGAAAATGGGCGTATTTTTGAAGCTAATTTGGATTGTAATTTGAAAATAAACCTAAATAAATCAATTTATTTTGCTCTCGGATGGACAGCACTCTTGCTTTCGTTCACCTCATTTCAATCCTATGCGCAGAGAAAATTTTCAGACGACCTAAAACTGTCTTTGAATTACCATGGTGGGTTTAGTTTGCCCGAATATTCCTTTGTAAATTATATCACTACCGATCCAATCCAATCCATATCTTTTCATGTCAGCAAAGAAACCACTGGCAAGAACGATTGGGAAAAATTATTTAAATTTCCAGAGTATGGTTTTTCGTTTTATTATAGCAGTTTAGGCAATGATAATGTGCTTGGTAAGTCGTTTGCTTTAAACTATTTCTTTAGGGTTAATTTTATCAATAAAAAACGTTTTCAATTGTACAACCAAACCGGCATGGGAATCGGTTACTTAACGAAACATTTCGATTTAGAAGACAATTACATGAACGTCGGAATTGGATCTCACGTCAACGCTCATTTCAATTTGCGTTTGGGTTCAAACTTTAAACTAACACCGAAATTTGACGCGCAATTTGGTTTGTCTTTTGATCATTTTTCGAATGCCAATAGCCATGATCCCAATTTGGGCATCAACTTGGTTACTGGCTTTGCAGGTTTAACCTATCGTGTTGGCACAACCACACCAAAAGAAGTTTCGCCTATGGAGAAACATAACGTCAAAAATAATTTTGAAATCGTTCCAAGTTTTGGAGGCAAACAAACAAGAGCTTTGTCGGGTCAATTTTTCTTTACCTCTTCCCTGTCGGGTGGTGTAAATCGCGAATTTTTCAGAGGTTTGAATCTGGGCATAGGTGCGGATGTATTTTATGATCAATCGATGAAAACCTTGATCGTGGCAAAAGGCGAAACGTTTAAAACGTCGGATAATTTTCAAACGGGCATTCATTTGTCTCAAGAATTTAGATACAATCACTTTAGCTTAATCATTCAAGAAGGTTTCTACGTTGGCTTAACAAACAAAGGCATTGAAAAAACAATGTACAACAGAGGTATTGTCCAATATCACGCTGGGAAACACCTAATCATTCGCGCTGCTATGAAATCGCATTTACACATCCTGGATTTTCCTGAAATTGGTTTTGGTTACAAATGGTAAAATTTAAAACCATAGCATTCATCTTGATAGGTATCGTACTGATATCCTGTAAAAAGAACAATCCTGAAACGACTATCTCGAGTGAATTGGATGCGTTCTCCGAGATAGAGTTGAACAACAACTTCGACGTTTACCTCATCGAGGATAGCGTTTTTTTTATTGAAATCAAGGGCTATCTTAAAACCATTTCTAAGGTCACATACTCCATAGAAAGTGGTGTTCTAAAGATTGACAATGAAATGAAATACAAATTCACGCGACCAAAAACGAATAAAGTAAGTTTGTACATTCATTCCAAACCGCTAAGTAAAGTTACGGCAAACGAAACTTGTTATATTCGAACAATTACGCCAATTACCTCTACTAAATTTGGATTGATCTTTAAGAGTAAATCGAATTTTGCCGAATTGGAACTGAATGGAGAAAATTTCTACTATTGGAATAATTATCCGTGTGGAGGTAAATTAACCTTAAGTGGATCTATTGAAGAATTGAGCCTTTGGAATACAGCTTTGATGTCTGTTGATGCTAAAAATTTGTTGACCCAATATGCTTTAGTGGAAAATAGTGCTAAAGGTATTTGTGAAGTAAATGTATCTAATAAATTAGAATACAGTATTTCAGGAGATGGAAACATTGAACTTTACGGAAACCCCCCAACCCAAAATTTAATTGCTAAAACCGGAAATGGTAAGTTGATTATTCATTAAACACGAACCAATCATATCAAAAAATAAAAGCGCCCTTCTTAGGGGTTTTTTTTCGTGTTGAATTTCGGCAGAAGCCTTGAGACGTGAATTTATGTTTCTATGAATTTTTCTTACATTTAATTTTTGATTTTAATCGAATACCAATTCATTTATAATTTAGACAATATAAAGAGGTCGTTATAAATGAACAGCAGCCAACATTAATACAAATCAATCCAATTGAAGAAAAATATAGAATTAAAAACAATTACTTTTTATCTCCTAATTCTCACGTTGACACTTATTACCTGTCGTTTAGTTTGGTTTGAAAATATATTCGACAACGCAAATTTTTTGAATTGGGATGCTGAACATTATTATTACATAAAGAATAATGGATACGAAGGTTTTAGAGTCGCTTTTTTTCCATTGTTCCCTCTGATATGGAGATTTTTAGCACTCAGTGTTTTGGGTGTGGTACTTTTAAATTCTCTTCTATTTATATCCTCATTTTTTGTCCTACTCAAGGAATTCGAAATCCGTAGTGTCGCAGAAATAGCTTTGTATATAAGCATTCCAAGTTTCATTTTCTTTTATTTACCCTATACCGAGTCCTTATTTTTTTTATGTTCAACGTTGATTTTGTTAGGGCTGAAAAGGGACAAAGTTTCTTGGGTCTATTTCGGATTGTTCTTTGCAATCGTGTGCAGACCAGCCTTCACCCTATTTGTTCCGGCACTTATCCTATCAGAACTTCTCTTTAAAAAAGAGAGAGGTACCTATAAAAAGGTTGGTATTTATTTGCTGATTTCATGTATTGGGATGATAATCGTGGGTGCAATACAGTACCAAGACACTGGTGAATGGTTTAAATTCTTCAGCTTGCAAAAAGAGTGGGGAAATGAGCTTCAAATTCCTAAATTTCCTTTGTCATCATGGTCGGACGGGATAATTCTAAAACTAGACGGGTTTGCATTTCTTATCGGAGGATTGGCCGGTTTGTATTTACTCGCGTTCATTGCCAATGTTAAGCAGTTTCGTAAAAACAAGATCGAAAAAGAAGTTATCTTTTCATTGGCCTATCTAGGCGGAATTACACTTTCTGTATTAATTTTTAGAGGTGGGAGTTTGTTTAGTTTGAACCGGTTTGTGTTTGCGACACCGTTCATAATAGTACTGCTAAACTATTGGATCAACCAACAGTTCTATTTTAAAACCAAACAAATTTTCCTGCTGTTTGGCCTTATATTCTTTTTTTGGTTCTTCTTCGGCTCTTATGTTCATATTCAACAGATTTTAAAATACACGTTGTTGTCATTATATGTGCTATTGTTGTTTATGATAAAACTAGAGCAAGAAAATATCCGGAAATTCAGTCTTTGGCTTCTGATTTTCGCAAATGTCACCTTTCAAATATTATTTTATTTGCGTTTTTTAAACGGTCAATGGGTAGGCTAACCATCTTCAATCGTGGGACAAATTAAAGCGGGAACTAATCTATTTGTATGGCGGATTGACCGTTTACTTTGCGATTCATTATATTTGAAGTGAATGAAAACACATAAATTACTTTTATCATTCTCAAAACCCGAAATTCCTTTAACGTTTTTGACGTTTATGGTCTTGATGCTAATAAATTTCTACACCCAATCAACGGGCGATTCTGGAGATAGCATTAAGCATTTCCTATATTCCAAATACGCTTTCGACTATCCAGAATTCTTTTTTCATCATTGGGCAAAACCCGTGTTTGTCTTGTTAAGTTCTCCCTTCGCGTATTTTG
>JAHEMP010000222.1 GCA_024643585.1 Crocinitomicaceae bacterium
GAATACACGCGTAATACCGCTCAGGCCAATTACATGTGGAAAATGTTTGTGGATAAAACGCAGATACACCAATTTGGTTTGCCAGGAATTTCCGCCATTAAATTTGTTAATATTCTTAAGACAACGAGTTTTGAAGAAAGAATAAACTCCTTGAATGATTTGTTTTTACAGAATTCATATTCTGATCAGTTTATTTGGCAAGATTGGAGATATCTTTTTGAATACAACAACAAGGACAAGGATAATCGCAGAACAAAAACGCAAGTCTACTACAATGCAACTTTCGATATAGCTGGGCATGTATTGACATTTTTCAGAAATAGGCAAGAACAAGATTCGTTAGGTCGATCTCTTGTTTTAGGAATTCCATATTCAAAATTTGTACGTGTGGACAATGATTTTATTTTGTCAAGGCCTATAAATGAAAAATCAAGTATCCATTTTAGGGCCTTAGCCGGTGGGGGTATGCCTAATGGCAACAAACAAACATCCTTACCTTTCGATTATAGTTTTTTTGCAGGTGGATCCAATGACAATAGAGGTTGGAGAGCAAGATCACTTGGTCCTGGCTCCTACAAATATTTCCTGGATACCAATAGAACGATAACTCAAATTGGGGATATTCGTGTTGGTGCATCTTTGGAATATAGATTTTCACTTGGTCCAACTTTAAAGGCTGCAACTTTTTTAGATGCCGGAAATATTTGGACATACAACAAAGACAACAACCGTTTGGGTAGTCAAATTTCTTCTAATTTTTACAAAGAAATTTCGTATTCAGCTGGAATAGGGCTGCGATTTGATTTGGACTTTTTAATCGTTCGATTCGATTTAGGAATACCATTGAATAACGTGGCTATTAATAAAGATTCACGATGGATATGGCAATCGCGCTCGGCCTATCGAGATGAATTGTTAAATGAATTTGGAACCGTAGAAAATGTTAATAGGCTAGTTCTCGAGGGTAAATTACCTAACTTACCATTTAACCCACAAATTCATTTCGGTATTGGCTATCCTTTCTAGCTAATCCGCCAAAATTGTCAAATTGGCAAATCGCAACAACACTGTTTTTGCGCCATGATGTGGGAAAAATATGGTTGCTTTTTTATCTTGACCTTCTCCAACCATTTGTGTCACCTTTCCTTTTCCGAATCTATCGTGCTCAACCATGTATCCAACCTTAAGATCCAAATTAGAAGATCCTTTGGACGAGCTGCTAGATGGCACTTGTCGTGAAATAGATTTGAAGTTGCTAAGACTGCCAACTCCAGGTATAGTTTTGTTTAGTCCTCCCGAGAAAGGTCTGTCAAAAGAAGAGCTACCCCCAAGGCTTCGACCACCCGGCCTTGGCGTATTTTCTAATTCTAAGAAAATCGGGTCAATTTCGCTTATAAATCGACTGGGTTCTGATGAAGTTAAGTTTCCCCAAACGAATCTCGAAGTGGCATAAGACAACGTACAAGAAATTTTTGCTCTAGTTACGGCTACATAAAAAAGTCGTCTTTCCTCTTCCAACTCAGATCGTGTGCTCAGAACCATTTGAGAAGGGAATAGATTTTCTTCCATTCCAACCAAATAAACATGCGGAAACTCCAAACCTTTACTGGAGTGAATCGTCATTAACGTAACGTAATTTTTATCGTCGTCGTTTTTGGTGTCGGCATCCGTCAACAGGGCAACATCCATTAAAAAATCGGGTAAATAGATATCGCCTGATTCGTTGTTTGAAACGGTAAATTCTTTGATACCACTAATCAATTGTTCGATGTTCTGGTATCGTTCAACTTCTTCAACACCTTTGTCTTTGTCAGCAAAAAGTTCTTTTAAAATCCCAGAAGAGCGGGCAATTTCTTGCGCGAGTTCGTAAGCATTCAATTTTTGCAATTGAGCAGTAAAACTACTTATCATAGTAACGAAATCAGAAATTTTAGATTTTGCTCCAGAATTAATGTTTACAGGATATTGATGAAAATTACTGATGACATCCCACATACTCACGTTGTATTGATTGGCTGCAATCAATAAATTTTCAATGCTGGTCTTACCAATTCCTCTTTTGGGGTAATTTATTATTCTTTTTAAAGCTTCCTCATCGTTTGGATTGGTAACCAATCGAAAATAGGAGAGAATGTCTTTTATTTCTTTGCGTTGGTAAAAAGATAGCCCACCAAAAATTCTATAGGGCATGTTGAGCTTGCGCAAGGCCTCTTCAAAAGCTCTGGATTGCTTATTGGTTCTATATAAAATTGCAAAATCGCTATACATCAACCCTTCGCTTTGTTTGGTGTCGTAAATGCGATTCACCACAACTTTGCCTTCTTCATTATCTGTAAGCGTTCTGACGACTTTTATCTTGTTTCCATCTTCATTGTCTGTCCAAACTTTCTTTTCAATTTGATCTTGATTTCTTTTTATTACACTGTTTGCGGCTTCCACAATGGTTTTTGTCGACCGGTAATTTTGTTCAAGTTTGAACAATTTGAAATCAGGGTAATCTGACTTGAAATTTAAGATGTTTTGAATGTTCGCTCCACGGAAAGAGTATATACTTTGAGCGTCATCGCCCACAACACAAATGTTTTCGTATACAGCAGCTAATTTTTTAACGATGAGGTATTGCGCATAATTCGTGTCTTGGTACTCATCCACCAAAATGTATTTGAATTTTTGTTGGTAATACGTTAGCACATCGGGAAAATCGCGCAGCAAAACATTGGTTTGGTACAACAAATCATCGAAATCCATTGCTCCAGCTTTGAAACATCTTAAAGAATAATTTTTATATATCGTGGCCAATTCTGGGCGCTTCGACATTTTATCCTCATCCATGATTTCGGTATTTTGCGCGTACGCTTCTGGAGAAATTAGATTATTTTTTGCGGAGGATATTCGGCCGAAAACATTGCTAGGTTTGTATATTTTATCGTCGAGATTTAAGTCAGAAATAACCTGTTTGATTAGACTTTTGGAATCTTGTGTATCGTAAATCGTAAAATTGGAAGGATAGCCTAAACGGTCTGCGTTGTAGCGTAAAATTCTTGAAAATACGGAGTGGAAAGTTCCCATTGTTATGCTTTTCGCTTCTGAGCCACCGACGATAGTGCCAATTCGCTCCGTCATTTCACGAGCAGCTTTGTTGGTAAAAGTCAAAGACATAATATTGAACGGATCAATTCCTTGTTCCATCATATATGCGATTCGGTAGGTAAGCACGCGCGTTTTTCCTGAACCAGCGCCAGCAATAACCATCGTTGGTCCCTCAATATTTTTAACAGCCACTATCTGACTGCTGTTTAATTCGTCTAAATAATTCATTGAAAATTTTGCTACAAACAAAGGTACGAAAAGGAGTAAAATTTTTGAGGCTAGCGTTTTTTATTTGTTCACAACCGACATATTAAGTCTAAATTTTTCAGCAAATAGACCAATGCGATGTTGATATAATTAATTACCTTTGCCTACTTAAATTTTTAGCACAAACAATGGCACACAACATCAAACCAGGGGTAGCAACAGGAGATGAAGTTCAGGAAATATTTCGTTACGCGAAAGAAAAAGGATTTGCTTTACCAGCAGTAAATGTAACAAGTTCAAGTACTGTGAATGCTGTCATGGAAACGGCAGCGAAAGTTAATTCTCCCGTTATCATTCAATTTTCGAATGGTGGTGGACTATTTTTTGCTGGTAAAAGTGTAAACAATGAGAATGAAATAGCGGCAATTGCTGGTTCCATTTCGGGTGCGTTGCATGTGCACAGGATGGCCGAGCTGTATGGTGCGACAGTTATTTTGCACACCGACCATTGCGCGAAAAAATTATTACCATGGATAGATGGATTGTTGGATGCCGGTGAAGAGCATTTTAAACAATACGGAAAACCTTTGTATAGTTCACACATGTTGGACTTTTCAGAAGAACCTATTTTAGAAAATATTGAGTTGTGTAAAACCTATTTGGCGCGCATGGCGAAAATAAATATGACTTTAGAAATTGAGTTGGGAATAACAGGCGGAGAAGAAGATGGGGTTGACAATTCTGATGTAGATGCATCCAAATTATATACTCAGCCTGAAGAAGTTGCTTTCGCTTACGAAGAGTTAATGAAAATTTCTCCACGATTCACCATTGCTGCAGCATTCGGGAATGTCCATGGCGTTTACAAACCAGGAAATGTTAAATTGACACCGAAAATTTTGTTGAATTCTCAAGAATTTGTACAAAAGAAATTCAATACAGGACACAATCCTGTTGATTTTGTTTTTCATGGCGGTTCTGGATCTACTTTAGAAGAAATTCGAGAAGCAATAGGGTATGGGGTGATAAAAATGAACCTCGATACCGATTTGCAATTTGCCTTCACTGAGGGCGCTCGCGATTATATTGTTAAAAATATTGATTATCTAAAAACGCAAATTGGTAATCCAGAA
>JAHEMP010000019.1 GCA_024643585.1 Crocinitomicaceae bacterium
CAACATCACCTTGGGCACGGATTATTATTTAAACGAAAGGAATACTTTAACACTTTCTGGTAATTTTGCCTACGAAGTGGAAAAGCAACCGTCAACAACGGATGTATACTTATACGACGCCATGAACTCTCTGGTCGGGCAATACCAAAGAACGGAAGTGACCTCTGCTCTGAATCCCAAGTACCAGTATGATTTTCAATATAAAAAGCAGTTTAAAGACAACAGTGATCACACACTTCAGTTGAGTGCGATTGGTAGGTATTTTGGAAAGGACCAAAACTCTTCTTTTGACAACAATTATTCTTTGGGCGAAACTACCTATGGAGATCAGAAAACGAAAACTAATTTCTATCAATTGGATCAAACCTATCAATTGGACTACGTAAATCCTTTCCGTAAAAATTTCACTTTCGAAAGCGGAGCTATGTACAACGTGAACGATGTAGGAAATGATTACATGGTTTCTAATCTTGTGGATGGAATTTATGAAGTTGATTCCAGCTTGACCAACAATTTCAAATTTATTCAAAAAGTATTTGGCATTTATGCGACAGGATCTTATGAAAGATCAAAATGGGGCATTAAGGCTGGACTTCGATTTGAAAACACGGAGTTGAACACCTTACTTACCAATACGAATCAAGACAACAATCAGAACTATTCCAACTTTTTTCCAACATTTCACACATCCTATAAAGTGTCGAAAGCGGTGCAGCTTCAAGCAGGTTATTCCAAACGCATTTTTCGACCAAGATTGTGGGATTTGAATCCATTCTTTAATATTAGAAACAACTATAGCATCAGAACGGGCAATCCCAATCTGATGCCAGAATTTGCCGATTCCTATGAGTTATTAGGTATTTTCTTTATTAAAAAGTTGACCTTGAATGCAAGTGCCTATTATTTGTATACTACAAATGTGAAAGAAAACATCTCATACTCCGAGAACAATATTACAATTACAAGACCAGAGAATATTGGAACAAATCAGAAAATAGGAGCGGAGTTTAATTGGAAATATTCAACCAACAAATGGCTGACGCTGAATGGAGATTTTAATTATGGTCAATTTTATAGAAAGGGGCAATTTGAAGACCAAAACTTCGATTTTAATGGAAATCAGTATTCGACAAAATTGATGGCTAAACTGAAATTGATAAAAGACTTTGATATAGAACTTTCGGGGAATTACGAATCCAGTTACAAAACAGTTCAAGGCGTGGTCTCAGGTTTTGCTTCAATGGACGCAGGAGTGCGCAAGAAAGTATGGAAAGGAAAAGGAGTCGTTAATTTATCGGTTCGTGATATTTTTGCTTCTCGAATTCGTGAAAGTACAATAGATCAATCGACCTATTATTTGTATAATTTCTCGAAGCGTGGTCGATTCATTACTCTTGGATTCAGTTACAGTTTCGGAAAAGGTGAAGCTATGAGTTATACCGGTGGAGGTAGATATTAAATTCTATCGTATTCTCTGAATTCAAATTGAGAAACTAAAATTGACTTCAACACAATTGCACAATTTGAAGTGTTTTTAGTCTTTTATTTTTCTTTTTAATTATTGGAAATATTTGTGTGAACCATCACAGGTCGGCATGCGTTTGGAATGACCACAAACACAATCGTGAAACCCCTTTCCATTTAGAATTCTACCTGCGTATTGTTCTATTCTTGAAGTTCGTGTTGCGGATTGTTTGGCAGCCGAAAAATAGATAACGTAACCACGCTGTTTTCCTGGAGTTAAGCCTTCAAAAGCACGTTTAAACGCGGAATCGTTGTTCAATTTCATGCTCAATTCTTCGGGAAAATCAAGATCTTTACTTTTCTTCATTTCTACCTTTAATCCAGATTTTTCGACTTCAATAGCTTCGTATATGTAAGCTTTTAAAACAGATTCCAAATCTAAAATTTGTTCAACAGAGGTAAATTTTGCCATTTTCACGGTTTGCGAATTTTCACCAGGGGAAACCAATATTCCTTTTTCATCATGCAGCAAAACACCTTTAAAAAAGCTCAGTGTCACGTATTCTTTGAATTTTCCTATTAGTAGTAGATTGGATTTTTGATACATATAACATGGAACTCGCCATTTCATAACCTCAGTTAATCCACAATCCAATAAAATCGATTGCAACAATTCCATTTCTGGTTTCCATTTTTTTGCATTTTGAATATATTCGTCGACTATTGGATTCATTTTTTTGCAATTTGTATAAAGTTAGAGAAATATTAAAAACCAATGTTCGAGAGGTTAAAATTTCTAATTTCTGGAATCAACAAGATTTTAATTCAATGGCAAAATCCAGAAAGTAATAATGCGTGTATTGATGGTTTCTTAAGGTGGGAGAAATTAGTTGCAAAATCTATATCATCCTCGCTCGAATTCCATATCACAATCTTTGCATTTGAAAACGGATTTGGAATAAATTGGATAGGTCATAAGAAAAAATGCAGCAATCATCGCAATGATTCCCTTTGGACTTTTCATGGATTTGAAGTCAGAGTATAATTTTTCGGAGTTACAATTCGGACATCTTAAAATGTTATCCTTGCCATCAGAATAGGGTATATTGTCTATTTCAAAAAGGATAGTTTAGCCTTTTCATAATCTTTTTCATCAACTTGAAGCCGAATTCCACCAACTGCAAAATTGAAAAGTGGGTTTAAAGTGACAATATTCTCATCCAAAATGAAGCATGAAATCCCTTCACCTTCCAATCTGTTTTTCAGAATGTAAGCTTCAATTGCTGTGTCGAATGTTTTTAAGGTTTTGAATTGCATGTTAAATTCTTTTTTAACCCGGTAAAGCTCCAGATTCACCTGTATCTTTAAGAATTGAAGATCCTTTTAAAAGAAAATTCCCCCACATTAAGAGTAAAAACAACAAATATTGAATCAAAATCACTAAAAGATAATCAGTTCGGAAATTCTGTTTAGATACTAAGGTGTAAATAATTAAATGCGTAAATACTCCCACTAACAAAAATAAAGGTGTTCTGCGTTTTAACTTTTTCATTTTGAGGGAATAATCCAACTTAATTTCTCTGGAAATTTTGTTCGAAGCTATTTTATTCAAGAAAATTAAATGCTTATTTTGAATTATTCCTAAAACAATCACGTAAGGAAGTACATTCCCAAATAAAATTAAGGTGTCATATGTTTCTTTGAGTAATACCATTAATTTGAAAGAAAAATTAATATCCTCCCCCGGCGCCGCCAATCTTCTCAATGGGATGCCAAGTCGTTTTGTACTCTTGGAAGTCAGAAATAAAATGCAAACCTTGAGCTGAAGCATCAGCCCAATTTTTGTCATAGCTGAAAAAACGTTTCACATTTACCGTGCAGTTTTCGGCTATTTTCTTTTTCAAGTCTGTTGAACGAGAAAGAGCTAATGCGTTTATGTCCATGTGAGTGGAAAACGTTTCTGCCAATTCATTCAAGTCGCCCGTTAAGATATTGACAACACCTCCAGGAACGTCAGATGAATGAATGATTTCAGCCAAAGTAATAGATGACATTGCCAACGATTGGGAAGCTAAAACAACGGCCGTATTTCCACCGGCAAGAATTGGTAAGAGCAAAGAAACCAATCCGAGCAAACCTGTTTTTTCGTCCGCAATTATAGCTACAACACCTGTTGGTTCGGCAACCGTGAAATTAAAATGAGCGCTAGCTACAGGATTAACGGAACTAACGACAGCTTGGTATTTGTCACACCATCCTGCGTAATAAATACAACGGTCGATGGACAATAGAACTTCCTTTTCCGCCGCAACTTTTGTGAAACCCATGGCAACCAATTCTTCCATTAATTGCGCTTTTCGACCTTCCATCATTTCTGCAATGCGGTACAAAATTTGTCCTCGGTTGAAAGCTGTTTTTTCGCTCCAACCACCAAAAGCTTTACGAGCGGCTACAACAGCATTTCTGACATCTTTTCGTGAACTTAAGCAAATGTTGGCCAATAAATCTCCTTTTTTGCCGTGCAGCGGATAGGTTCTTCCCGACTCTGTTCTAGGAAAGGCCCCACCGATGTAAATTTTATATGTTTTAAGTACCTCTAACCGTCCCATTTTAATCAAATTTTAAATAAGGAATCAATCCGTGTAAACCACCTTCGCGCCCGAAGCCACTCTCTTTATAACCACCAAATGGTGCTGCTGGATCGAATTTATTGTAGGTATTAGCCCAAACCACCCCTGCTCTCAATTGGGATGTAACATTGAAGACTTTGCTTCCTTTGTCGCTCCAAACCCCAGCCGCCAATCCGAAAGGTGAATTGTTTGCTTTTTGAATTACTTCATCTATTGTCCTGAATGTCTGAATCGTCAAAACTGGACCAAATATTTCTTCTTGAGCAATGATATTGGACTGAGCCACATTCATAAAAAGGGTAGGAGCCATGTAGTTTCCTTTTTTGGGCAATTTACAAGGACTTTGATACATTTCAGAGCCTTCGTCCTTTCCAATTTTAAGATATTTCTGGATGGTCTCAAACTGTTCCTTAGAATTAATTGCCCCAATGTCTGTGTTCTTATCCAAGGGATCACCGACGATTAAAGAAGCCATTCTAAATTTTAATTTTTCAATCACTTTTTCAGCAATATTTTCTTGCACAAACAAGCGTGATCCAGCGCAACAAACGTGACCTTGATTAAAGAATATTCCATTGACTATTCCCTCGACAGCTTGATCGATTGGTGCATCGTCGAAAACTATATTTGCTGATTTTCCGCCCAACTCTAAGGTCAGTTTTTTATCCGTTCCAGCTAATGCTTTTTGAATGATTTTTCCAACTGCAGTTGAACCTGTAAAAGCAATTTTATTCACATCTGGATGATTTACAATTGCAGCTCCTGTATCTCCGTAGCCGGAAACTACATTGAAAACCCCAGCAGGCAATCCAGCTTCATGAATGATTTCGGCTAAAATCATCATGGTTAGTGATGTCGTTTCTGCAGGTTTTATTACTACTGTATTTCCAGTAGCAAGGGCTGGTGCAATTTTCCAAGCAGCCATCAAAAGTGGGAAATTCCAAGGAATTATTTGGCCAGCTACTCCGAGCGATTTTGGTTTTCTTCCTGGGAACGCTTCTTCTAATTTATCTGCCCATCCGGCATAATAAAAAAAGTGATTACAAGCTAAAGGAATATCAATATCTCTCGATTCTCGTATAGTTTTTCCGGAGTCGATAGATTCTGCAACAGCCAATTCTCGTGAACGTTCCTGCATCATTCGTGCAATTCGGAAAATGTACTTTCCACGCTCCGCAGACGACAATTTCGACCAAACTGTATTGTATGCTTTTCGAGCAGCTTTTACAGCTAAATCAACGTCTTTTTCATTTCCATAGGCGATGGAACAAATTTCCTTTTCGTCAGCAGGATTAAAGCTTTTAAAGTATTTACCTGAGCTCGGTTTCACGAATTTTCCGTCGATGTACAAATCGTATTTTTCTTTGATCTGAACAACTTTTGAGCTTTCAGGAGCTGGTGCATAGGACCAAATATCTTGTGTTTTTTTACTCATGATTAATCAATTGAGAAATAATCTGCGGATGAATAAATTCCCGTTTTAGCCTTTTGAATTTGCATCAGAACATCGTTGGCTAAACTACTTGCGCCAAATCGGAAATAAGTATTGTTCAGCCATTCATCTCCTACTGTTTCTTTGACCATTACCAAGTAATGCAAAGCTAATTTTGAATTAGAAATCCCGCCGGCCGGCTTCATTCCAATCATTTTTCCGGTCGCAACATAATGGTCACGGATAGCTTGTAACATCGTGTAAGTAACAGGCATAGTTGCGGCAGGTGAAATTTTTCCAGTTGATGTTTTTATGAAATCAGCACCTGCAAGAATAGCAATGTCACTTGCCAGACGAACATTGTCTAAGGTTGAAAGTTCACCGGTTTCCAATATTACTTTCAATCGAGCGTGACCACATGCTTCCTTAATCGTTGCTATTTCATCGTGAACGAAATTGTAATCTCCAGAGAGAAATTCTCCTCTGGAAATAACCATGTCGATTTCATCTGCTCCATTATCGACCGCAAATTTTGTATCGCTCAGTTTTACAGACAACGGGGCTTGTCCACTAGGAAAAGCGGTTGAAACGGAAGCCACTTTAATGTTCGTTCCAATCAGTTCTTTTTTGGCCAACTTCACCATGGAAGGATAAACACAAACGGCTGCTACATTTGGCAAGTCGGACATATTATCGTTCAAGTGATGTGCCTTATAACACATTTGTTTTACTTTTCCTGGTGTATCTTTTCCTTCAAGTGTAGTAAGATCGATCATACTTAGAACCATCTTCAAGCCTTCCCATTTTGACTCATTCTTGATGCTTCTGGATTGAAATCGAGCACAACGCTCTTCAACTCCAACCTTGTCGATAGATGGGCTATGATTGATAATGTTTTTCAGATTAGGAACCATTGTTTTCATAGGTCATAAAAAAAGGCTCCAAAAGAGCCTTTCTACATTTTTAAATCTATTTAAAGTTGCCCATCTGAGTGATAGACCCCTTGTTTGAATACTTTTACTTTAAGGAGAATTCCATCTCGGTCATATTCGTAAACTTTACCGTCCCACAATTCACCATTTCGGAACTCGCCATCTTGCCAAATTTCGTCGTTGTTGTTGTAGCATTTGTTGTAACCATTCAATTGAAATTTAGCTCCTTTTGTTCTAGGTCGAACTACATGTGGAGCTTTTTCTTTAGATGCACCTGGGTCTTTAACCGACACGGTTGCTTTGACCATTTCTTTTTCAATTGAACTGATTACGCGTCCCTCGACATCGTATTCGATTAATTCTTTTACATCACCATTTTCGTAGTATCGGGTGGCTTTACCCACTGGTTTACCGTTTTCTGATTTGTATTCAAATTCCACTTGACCGTTAGGGTAATAATACTTCACAACCCCTTGTTCTTGGCCATTTTCATTGTATTTCGCGGCATATTCTAAAATTCCATTTTCATGAAAACGCTTTAAAGAGTCGCGATAAGAATTTCTTTCGAAGGTTCCTATTTCTTTCACCTTTCCATTCGGATGAATTTTCATATAGGTTCCTTGAGGCCGATTATTCACATAAGAACCTTTAATTCTCGGAGTTAATCCATCGTTGTGGTATTTTGTCCACATGCCTTCACGACGATCGTCTTCGTAAGGGCCTTCCTCAATTTTACCGTTTTCGGGAATACCAGCTTCAGGCCTGTCTTTACCGTAATAAATCCAGAAGCCCTGCTTCAAACCATTCTTATCTTTTTGATTGGTCTTAGTTTCGTCTGACTGCAAGCTACCGTCATCGCTGGAGAAAGCGAAGTTCGAAGCAAATGCAAGACAAAAAATGATAGGAAATAAAGATTTTTTGTTCATGACTTTTAAAATTCAATCTAACATTGAAAAGTACAAATTATTTTTATAACTGTCCTAAATTTATATAATATTTTCTAAAAATTTTAACACTTTAGGTTAAAACCATAGTTTTTGCTCACTTAAGCGACAACGTTTTCAAGCATTTCGCTTACCATTTTTTCTGTGTCAAAATTAGTTTTCCATCCCCAATCTTGTTGTGCATGACTATCGTCTATCGAGTCAGGCCAACTATCTGCAATTGCTTGTCGGAAATCCGGTTTATAAACGATAGAGAAAGTAGGTATGTGTTTTTTTATTTCACTTGCTAATTCAGCCGGAGTGAAGTCGCATCCTGATAAATTGTAAGAAGAACGTATTTTTATATTTTCTGCAGGCGCCTCCATCAAATCCACGGTAGCTCTAATTGCATCATCCATGTACATCATTGGAAGTCTGGTATCTTCCTTCAAAAAGCATTCAAAATGTCCAGGATTTTTCGCTTTGTAGAAAATATCAACCGCATAATCCGTCGTCCCTCCACCAGGAGCACTCGTGTATGAAATCAGTCCTGGGTAACGAATACTTCTGATATCAACACCGTGTTTGTTCGCATAATACTCACACCATCTTTCGCCTGCTTGCTTTGAAATTCCATAAACAGTTGTTGGCTCCATAATCGTATATTGAGGCGTTCTTTCTCTTGGAGTTGTAGGTCCAAAAACAGCTATTGAGCTAGGCCAAAATATTTTTTTAAGATATCCTTCTTTGGCTAAATCAAGTATTGTAAAAAGCCCTTCCATGTTTAATTTCCATGCAAAATCAGGATTTTTTTCAGCTGTAGCTGAAAGCAAGGCTGCCAAAAGATAAACCTCAGTTACGTTTTGATCAATGATGAATTTACGAACACCTTCTTTATCCATTATGTCCAGCTGTACAAAAGGACCTTCTGTTAACAATTTTGGACATTCATCTTTTATGTCAGAAGCGATAGTAGATTGGTTTCCAAAGCGTTTCCTTAGTTCTAGGACCAACTCTGTGCCGATTTGTCCACCTGCCCCAATTACTAAAACTTTTTTCATATGGATGTAAATTTGGCACAAATTTAATCTTTCCTTCTTGTCTAAATGAGTATATCTGAGATAAATTTTCAACACTCTTCTTTTCCGTTAAATTTCTGTAGATAACCAATAAGAGCTTCCTTCTTTCAAAGCGAATCTTTATATTTGTAAGAAAGCATATTTATGTGGTTGGAATTAAGAATATTGTTGAATTATCTGAATAAGAGAAATCCGGAATGAACTAATCAATTATTTCATTTTAAGTCAATATTCATTCATTATAAAAACAATTTTTTATGTCAAGATATCACTCTTTAGGTAGTATACCGGCAAAACGCCATACAGTTTTTGAAAATCCCAACGGTGGGATGTACCAAGAAGAACTATTTGGAACCGCTGGGTTTGTTGGAATGTCTTCCTTAATATATCATCTTTATCCACCAACTGTTGTAACA
Organism: Crocinitomicaceae bacterium; assembly: GCA_024643585.1. GTDB lineage: Bacteria > Bacteroidota > Bacteroidia > Flavobacteriales_D > Crocinitomicaceae > UBA2040. The sequence continues at coordinate 8,877 of JAHEMP010000019.1, forward strand.
GAAATTAAGAAGTTGGAGGATATTTCTCCGAAAATAGCTATCGAAAAAAACATGAAAGCATTGAGCTTTAAAGGTTTTTCTTTGAAGCCAGAGGAAGACTATATTAAGAGTAGAAAAGCGCTTTTTGTCAACAACGATTTACACATTGGTCTGGCAGCTCCGAAATCTTTTTCAAAGGATTATTTTTTCAGAAACAGCGACGCCGATGAAATGCTCTTTGTCCACAAAGGTTCAGGAAAACTAAGAACCATGTATGGCGAAATAGAATTTAAATATGGAGATTATTTGATAATCCCTAGAGGAACTACGTATCAAATCGATTTTGATACAGAAGACAATCGCTTGCTGTTCGTAGAGTCATTTAGTCCCATTGTAACACCGAAGCGTTACAGAAATAATTTTGGTCAACTTTTGGAACATTCTCCGTATTGCGAGAGAGATTTCCGATTACCGACCAATTTAAAAACACACGATGAAAAAGGGGAATTCAAAATAATTTCTAAAAAACAAGGGGTATTGTGGGAATATACGCATGCCAATCATCCATTTGACGTTGTGGGCTGGGATGGTTTTCATTATCCATATGCATTTTCTATCCATGATTTTGAACCGATAACGGGTAGAATTCACCAGCCACCACCAGTGCACCAACAATGGGAAGCAGATGGTTTTGTCGTATGTTCGTTTGTACCAAGATTGTATGATTATCATCCAAAATCTATTCCAGCACCTTATCATCACAGTAACATTGATTCAGAGGAATTACTTTACTATGTTGACGGTGACTTTATGAGTCGAAACAATATTGAGCTCGGCCAAATAACCTTGCACCCTGGCGGAATACCACACGGTCCTCACCCTGGAGCAATTGAGCGAAGTGTTGGGAAAACCAAAACAGAAGAATTAGCTGTAATGATTGATCCTTTTAGACCAATGATGATTACAGAAGAAGCCATGAATTTACAAGTTGGCGATTATTACAAAAGTTGGATAACAGAATAAAAAATTAAGGATATGTCAACAGAGATAAAAAAAGATATCAAAAACGTAGAATACGGATTAGAAAAAATCTTCGAAGGAGCACAAGACTTTTTGCCTCTTTTAGGCACCGACTACGTTGAATTTATAGTAGGTAACGCTAAACAAGCGGCTCACTTTTACAAAACGGCATTTGGATTTCAGTCCCATGCCTATAAAGGATTAGAAACGGGTTGTAAAGAATATGCTTCTTACGTTATAAAGCAAGATAAAATCAGGATCGTACTAACAACTCCTCTCAATCCAGCGTCTTGGATGAATGAGCACCTTGCTAAACATGGCGATGGTGTAAAGGTTATAGCCCTTTGGGTTGATGATGCCACAAAATCTTGGGAGGAAACAACCAAAAGAGGTGCGAAATCTTTTATGGAGCCTACCGTTGAAAAAGACGAACACGGGGAAGTAGTAAGATCGGGAATCTATACGTATGGTGAAACCGTCCATATGTTTGTAGAGAGAAAGAATTACAAGGGTTCGTTTTTACCTGGTTACGTGAAATGGGAGTCTGATTACAACCCTGAGCCAACAGGATTGAAATTCATTGACCACATGGTAGGAAATGTGGGTTGGAATGAGATGAATATTTGGGTAAAATGGTACGAAGATGTAATGGGATTTGTAAATTTCTTATCCTTCGATGATAAGCAAATAACAACAGAATATTCAGCTTTGATGAGTAAGGTGATGAGCAATGGAAACGGAAGAATTAAGTTTCCTATTAATGAACCTGCAGAAGGCAAGAAAAAATCTCAAATTGAAGAATATATAGATTTCTATAATGGTCCAGGGGTTCAACATATTGCTGTTGCAACCGATGACATTATCTCTACCGTAAGTAAAATGAGAGCTAGGGGCATTGAGTTTTTATCTACTCCTCCAGAAGAATATTACAAAGCCGTTCCAGGAAGATTGGCAGATCACAGTCATGAACTAAAAGAAGATATCGAAAAACTGAAAAGTTTAGGTATCATGATTGATGCGGATGAAGAGGGATACTTGCTGCAAATTTTCACAAAACCTATCGAAGACAGACCAACACTTTTCTTCGAAATCATTCAGAGAATGGGAGCCCGTGGTTTTGGAGCAGGAAACTTTAAAGCACTTTTCGAAAGTATCGAAAGAGAGCAAGAGAAAAGAGGAACCTTGTAAAACAACCTTTTACATAAAAAGTCGTGATGAAAATTTTCATCACGACTTTTTTTATGTTCGTTCACCGACAAATCAAAACCGTTGACCGATATCTACTTCAGCAATCGAACTTAAATACGCAGATTTGTTTCATCATTTAAAACGAATAAAGATGGAAAAGCAAAATTTAGCACCCGAAGAAGAACATGATTTTTTAACTTGGGAAAAAGGGAGAACAAGAGGTAAAGTTATTGCAGGGACTTTAATTATAGCATTTGGACTGTTATTTTTATTTAGAGAATTGGGTCTGCATGTTCCAAGATGGATTTTCAGCTGGGAAATGATCCTAATTGGAATCGGAACTGTGATTTTAATTCAACATAAATTCCAAAAATTATCGGGTTATATATTAATCGCAATAGGGGTTATTTTCAAATTGGATGAATTTTATCCTGATTTAATCAATTCACGTATTGTCTGGCCAATAATAATAATTCTTCTTGGTGCGTCAATGATCTACAAAGCAAAGTTTGGGAGCAGTCGTTCTAGAAAATGGAAAAAAATGGCAGGAGATTCAAATTTTTTCGGATTGGGCGACGCGGAAATTTCGCCCGATGATTTCGTAGATGCCGTATCTATCTTCGGAAGTATTAAAAAGCAAGTCACATCAAAAAATTTCAAAGGCGCTGATTTATTTACCTTGTTTGGAGGTTCCGAAATCAATTTAATGAATGCCGATTTCCAGGGAGTAGCCATGGTTAATTTAACGACGATTTTTGGTGGAGCGGAGATAATTGTCCCTTCAGACTGGTCGGTACGTTCTGATATGACCTCTATTTTTGGAGGTTTGGAAGACAACCGCATGAAAGTACCAATGGATATGGCTTCGGAAAAAGTATTAATTTTAAAAGGAACTTGCGTTTTCGGAGGTGTAGAAATTAAAAGTTATTAGGCTTAAATGCAAATGGTTGGATTTTCCGAAAAAAAACAAATAAGAACACAAGTCATCCTGGCATTCAGCTTGGGTGGCTTGTATGCGTTATGTCTGTTTTTGACCGATTACACTTGGGAAAAATCACTCTTGGCTTATTTTTTTTTAGTAGTTGAGGTAATTGTAAGTGCTCAGATTCTTTCAAATATATTTCGCTACTACCAACCAAAAGAAACCTTTTCGTTTGTTCCATTTTCAATATTGATTCTTTTAACAGGTATTGTTGGATTTTTAATGGCACTACTGGTTAAAAATTTACCATTGGCATGGAGACCACCCATTTTCTTACCGAATTTCACGGTGCATTTATTTTTCTTGTTTTTTGTTCTTAGTATACTTTTTTATGAATGGTGGTTCCTTAAAAATGAATTTAGGAATTTGCAAAATACAAAACGACTTTTAGCACTTCAAGAAGAATTGAAAAATGCAGAAATCAAGAATATTCAACAAAATATCCAACCTCATTTCTTGTTTAATAGTTTAAATTCTATTTCTGCCTTAACACTTTCTTCACCTGACGAGGCTCAAAAAATGGTTGTGAAATTATCCGATTTTTTAAGGCATTCAGTGATGAAAAATCAAAAAATGTTTATCCCATTAAAAGAAGAATTGGATCAAATCGAAAGGTATTTGTCCATAGAGCAAATTCGATTTTCAAACCGTTTGCATTTTACATTAAAGCATGACAAATCGAACGATATGGTTTCAGTTCCAACTATGATATTACAACCTTTGATTGAGAACGCCATAAAATTTGGTTTGTACGGTCAAACAGGCGAGGCAAAAATTGTATTAACATGTTACAGGGAAAATAACTATTTGTTTTTTGAACTCAAAAACCCAATTGACGAAGGTAAGAATCACAAAAAGGGGACTGGTTTTGGGCTTGAGGGACTTCGAAAGAAATTATATTGGCTATATGCAGAAAATCAACTGTTAACGACTAGTCAGACTGAAAATATATTTAATACTACCCTAAAAATTCCTATTGCAAATGAGAGTAATTTTGATAGATGACGAACCTTTAGCAAGAAGCATTTTAAGAAACTATTGTGAAAGAATTTCTTCTTTGGAAATAATTGGTGAATGCGAAAATGGTTTTGACGCGGTGAAAATGATTGACGAAAAAACGCCTGATCTTATTTTTTTAGATGTTCAAATGCCTAAATTGAATGGGTTTGAAGTTTTGGAGCTTATTCAACATCAACCCAAAGTAATTTTCACCACAGCTTTCGATGAGTTCGCGGTGAAAGCCTTTGATGCTAATGCCATTGACTATTTGTTAAAACCCTTTCTTTTCGAACGCTTTGAGCAAGCATTTGATAAATGCTCAAATTCTAATGAAAATAATGAAAACAAGTTCAGCGGACAATCTTCAATTAACCTGAATGAAAAACAACGCATTGTAATTAAGGATGGTGAGGACATTAACATTATTCCTCTTCACGAGTTAATTTATATTGAAGCGTATGATGATTATGTAAAGTTGTTCACTGAAGAAGGTCGGTTTGTAAAAAAGCAGACTATGGCCTATTACGAAAAAACGTTACCCGATAACGCGTTCATTCGGATTCATAGATCTTCGATAATTGCAATTGATAGGATTCACAAGATAGAAAATGCTGAAAAAGGACGATATCAAGTTTTACTTACGAATGGTGTTCGTTTACCAATCAGTCGGAACGCATTGCCAGAATTAAAATCTCGGTTGGGTTGGTAAAATCTTTCTATGTAACTTTGAGCTCAAAATAATAGTCGATGACAAAGGTTGGAATAATAATGGGAAGCAAGTCGGATTTACCGGTTATGCAAGAGGCAGCGGATTTTTTGAAAGAAATGGGAATAGCATACGAAATCAATATTGTATCTGCTCACAGAACTCCGGAGTTGATGTACGATTATGCCAAAAACGCTCATTTGCGAGGGTTAGAAGTAATAATTGCTGGTGCAGGTGGTGCAGCGCATCTTCCAGGTATGACGGCCTCATTGACACCTCTTCCAGTGATAGGTGTTCCAGTTAAATCCAGCAATTCAATAGATGGTTGGGATAGTATTTTATCGATTTTGCAAATGCCAGGTGGAATACCAGTGGCAACCGTTGCGCTAAATGGAGCAAAAAATGCTGGAATATTGGCTGCAAAGATATTAGGGTCTACCGATAAAGAAATCCAAAATAAAATGTTGGCTTATATGGAAGACATGAAGCAAAAGGTCTTAGAAAGCGGAAAGAATTTATAAATTACACATAAAAAAACCCGTTTCATTTTTGAAACGGGTTTTTTTATTTATTTATGTTTTTCAATTAGTTCAACGTAAAGTTAATTGGCAAACGACAACGTGTTCTGGCTTTTTTACCACCAGCTTCACCAGCGGACCATTTTGGCATACTGCGAACTACTCGTTTTGCTTCTCTATCAATATCAGCAGAAACTCCACGTTCTACAACGATATTCGTAATTGAACCGTCTGGTTCAACAACAAACGAAAGGTAAACTTTACCTTGTTCATTCATCTCAATCGCTGTTTGCGGGTAATTGATGTTACTTGCTATGTATTTTTGTAATTCCGCGGGACCACCAGGGAATTGAGCTTCCACATCCGGAAATTCAATAATCTCTTCTTTTACCTCCACTTTGGTTTCAGGACCTTTAGGGATGGGTGGTGGTGGCGGAGCCACAACAGTTACAGGTTCTTTTTCTTCGTTTTTCTTTTCGATAATTTCCTCTTGTGGTGGTGGTGGAGCATCTATTTGAGGTGGTGTTGGAGGTGGCGGTGTGTCGTCATCCTTTTTCATCTCTTGCTCAAACTTAACAGCAGAAACTTTTTTCTCTCCGTTGTTTCCGTCGTTTCTTTCAACACCAGCAGTATAAGAGAAAGAAGCAAGTACAAGACTTCCAATAAAAAGAAAGCCAATAGCTACAAACGGCAATCTTAGTTTGTCAACATTGGCGTCATCACTTTTCTTTTGTTCCATGATATAAATAATTTGAACGTAAATATAATAATATTAACTACAAAAAGTATTCCAAAAACTCAACAGCATTTATCGTAAAATAAGCGAAAGGTACCAATCCCTATACCAATCCCTATAAGACCACAAAAATTCCAAAACCATTGAGTAAATCTATCGATATAAATGTAATGAGCAATAATTTCAATAACAAGCAAAAGCACAAAAGAAATTAGGGCGGAAATTATAAACGCTTTTCTTCTGTAGGTATTGCTTCTCATTTGTTTTTTAAGACTTGAACATAGGCTAAATCCTAAAAAAGCAAATCCAAAAAAGTATTGAAATGCATACTTTGCAATGAAGCTAGATCCCAATTCTAAAGCGGGGAAATTAATTCCCAACAAAATAATGCTGAGAAGAACCGTCCATGCTAGGCTTACTCCATAGAAACGAAAGCTCACGATAAAAGATTAACCGATCAATTCTGTGTATGCGTCAGCACTCAAAAGTCCATCTATTTCAGAGGCATCCGAGATCTTTACTTTTACCATCCATCCTGCGCCGTAGGCATCAGAATTAACAACTTCAGGGTTGGCTTCAAGGTCTGAGTTGAACTCGATAATTTCTCCAGAAATGGGCATGAACAAATCAGAAACGGTTTTGACTGCTTCTATAGAACCAAAAATTTCTTCTGCATCCAATGTTTCGCCTTCCGTTTCAATTTCAACATAAACGATATCACCTAATTCGCTTTGAGCGAAATCTGTAATACCAATTGTTGCTGTATCACCCTCTAAACGAACCCATTCATGGTCTTTCGTGTATTTTAAATCTGCTGGAATATTCATTTTTTCAATTTAGTTGAGCAAATGTATGATTTTCCTTTCTTTTCTGTGGTTCAGTCGGCTATTTTTTTTCGTTTTTTCTTTGAACAATTCCAATCAATTGCCGACTAGCTAAAACGCTTTTTTTCGTAATTTCGCACCCGCATGATTAACCAAGATCAAATAAAAGAAATTGAAGAACGGATTTCGAAGATTGAAATATATCTCAAAATCCCTGAAAAAAGAATGTCCTTGCATGAAGCTGAACTAAAAACTCAAGACCCAACGTTTTGGGAGGACCCGAAAGCCGCTGAGATTCACATGAAAGAAATTCAAGGTTTAAAATATTGGGTTGAAGCTTATGACAAATTAAAGACTGATTTTGAAGATATGTTGGTCATGGTCGAATTTGCAAAAGAAGACCCAAGTGAAGAACCTGCTTTGGATAATCAGTTTTCAACCTTGATTAATGAGTTGGAAGAGTTGGAGCTCAAAAACATGCTTTCAGGTGAAGAAGATAAGCTAAGTGCTGTTTTGCAAGTTACGGCGGGAGCAGGAGGTACAGAAAGTTGTGATTGGGCCTCAATGCTTATGAGAATGTACATCATGTATGCTCAAAAAAATGGGTATGCAGTGAAAGAACTAAATTTTCAAGAAGGGGATGTGGCTGGAGTCAAAACTGTAACATTGGAAATTGACGGAGATTTTGCTTTCGGTTATTTGAAGGGTGAAAACGGAGTTCATCGTTTGGTGCGTATTTCTCCTTTTGATAGTAATGCGAAACGTCACACTTCCTTTGTGTCTGTATACGTTTATCCGCTTGTTGATGATACAATTGAAATTCATGTTAACCCTGCAGATATTACATGGGAAACTTATCGTTCAGGCGGTGCTGGAGGTCAAAACGTAAACAAAGTAGAAAGGGCAGTTCGCTTGCGGCATGCACCTTCTGGTATTATAATAGAAAATTCCG
>JAHEMP010000223.1 GCA_024643585.1 Crocinitomicaceae bacterium
GTAAAAACGCTATCAATCAAGCGACTAGAAATCCTAACTTGGTAATGTACCAAAACGAATACGAACAATACGGTTTGGATGGAAGTGTAATTGCTCCTAAAGATCGTACATCTTGGCCTTCAACTTTAATCTCTGACAAATCAAGAGTTTACAAAGGAGGTTCTTGGAAAGATAGAGCGTATTGGTTGATCGGAGGTAACAGACGTTACTTGGATGAAGAACAATCTATGAGTACATTAGGATTTAGATGTGCGATGGATAGAATCGGTTCGCCTGTCGGAATGAACTCCGGAAAGAAGAAAAAGAAAAAATAAAATAGATAGTATTTTAAGAGCGTCCTTCCAATAATGGTTGGACGCTTTTTTTTGCAATGTGCCATGGAAAAGTTGTATTCTCTTTTTAAAAAAAGCTCAGGTGTTTGCACCGATACAAGGAAAATTGAAAAAAATTCTCTCTATGTAAGTTTAAAAGGAGCCAATTTTAATGGGAATACTTTCGCTGAAAAAGCGCTAGAATTAGGTGCTCTATATGCGATTGTGGATGAACCGAAATACCAAACCCATGAAAATATATTTTTGGTCAACGATTGCTTAAAATTTCTTCAAGAACTTGGACGGCATCATCGAAGACAATTTACTATTCCTGTAATTGGAATTACCGGTAGCAACGGAAAAACTACAACCAAAGAACTAATCGCAGCCGTATTAAGTGAAAAATACAACGTGCATTATACGCTCGGCAATTTAAACAACCATATAGGTGTTCCACTGACCTTATTGGGATTAAAGCCCGAACATGAAATTGCCATCATAGAAATGGGCGCCAATAAATTCAAAGATATCGAGGAACTTTGTGCCATTGCTGAACCAACGCTTGGAATCATTACCAATATTGGAAAAGCACATTTAGAAGGTTTCATCAATTTTGAAGGCGTGCTGAAAACGAAACGAGAATTGTACGAGTCCATTCAAAATGCAAACGGACGATTGGTTTACAATGCGGACGACACGATTCTGGTGAACGAATTGCCTAAGTCGACCGAGAACATCGCCTACAGCCAAAAAGATAAATCTGCATTGGTACATGGCCAAATTAAGGAACAAACACCTTTCGTTCATTTCCAATGGTCGAAGGAAAATTACACCTCTCCTACTCTTCATACCAACTTGGTTGGAGAATACAATTTCTATAATTTCTTAGCTGCTGTAACGTTTGGTGTAATTTTTAAAGTTGAAGAAGATAAAATCAATCATGCGCTTGAGTCGTACATTCCAAGCAACAACCGTTCTCAAGTAATGAAGACGGATAAAAACACCATTATCGTTGACTGCTACAATGCCAACCCAACGAGCATGTCGTCTGCTATAAAAAGTTTTGCTCAAATCGAGCATCCGAAGAAAATTGCCATTCTTGGTGATATGCGTGAATTAGGCAATGATGAAAAATTGGAGCACGAAAAAATAATTGACCAATTGAATGCCTGCAATATTGAAACGATTTTTGTGGGTTCTGTATTTTCGAGCTTAAATGAAAACGCATATCCAAATGTGGATGAATTGAAAGCGAAAATTACGCAATCAGCCATTCATGATTCGCTAATTCTATTAAAAGGATCACGCGGTATTCAGTTGGAGAAATTGCTTGACATGCTATAAAAAAAGCCCATTCAACTCAATGAACGGGCTTTTCAAATCTATTTTTTTTGTTCTTTAATCTTTCAAAATATTTCTTGAAATAACGATTTTTTGAACTTCAGATGTTCCTTCGTATATCTGTGTGATTTTCGCATCACGCATCAAACGCTCTACGTGGTATTCTTTCACGAATCCGTATCCACCATGAATTTGAACCGCTTCAACCGTTTGCTCCATGGCAACTTTAGACGCATATAATTTCGCCATAGCCGAAGATTGGTCGTAATTACGTCCCATGTCTTTGTCTGTAGCCGATTTGTAAACCAACAATCGAGCCGCCTCAATTTCAGTTGCCATATCTGCTAATTTGAAAGCAATAGCTTGGTGTTTGTAGATTTCTTTTCCGAAAGCTTTTCTTTGTTTTGAGTAGGCAGTTGCCAATTCAAAACCACCCGCTGCAATACCCAAAGCTTGAGCTGCAATACCGATACGACCACCAGAAAGAACTTTCATTGCGAAAGTGAAACCAAATCCATCCTCACCAATTCTGTTTTCTTTTGGCACTTTTACGTCGTTGAACAACAAGGTATGTGTGTCACTTCCACGAATTCCTAATTTATCTTCTTTCGCTCCAACGATGAAACCATCCATTCCTCGCTCAACGATGAAAGCATTAATGCCTTTGTGTCCAGCTTCAACATTTGTTTGAGCAATAACCAAGTAGGTTGATGCAGAAGAACCGTTTGTAATCCAGTTTTTTGTTCCATTCAACAAATAATGATCTCCCATATCAATAGCCGTAGTTCTTTGAGAGGTTGCATCCGATCCTGCTTCTGGCTCTGACAAGCAAAATGCGCCAATTTTTTTACCGCTTGCTAAGTCAACCAAATATTTTTGTTTTTGCTCTTCGGTACCATATTTTTCAAGTCCCCAGCAAACCAATGAATTGTTAACGGACAAACAAACTGACGTAGAAGCATCGATTTTAGAAATTTCCTCAATTGCCAAGGCATAGGAAACTGTATCCATACCACTACCTCCATATTTAGGGTCAACCATCATACCCATAAAACCAAGCTCTCCTAGTTGCTTAATTTCCTCAGCTGGAAAACGTTGTTCATTATCTCGAGCTATTACTCCTGACTTCAGTACATTTTGAGCAAAATCTCTTGCTGCTAATTGCACTGCTTGTTGTTCTTCTGTTAATTCAAAATTCATCTGTAATTCGATTTATTATTCGCAAATTAATTGCAAATTTACGTTAATATTTTCATTTGTTACGCTAATATAAACATGTCAAAGTACGAAATTGTTGGATTAATGTCAGGAACCTCGCTAGACGGTTTAGATATTAGTCATGTGATTTATACAAAAGAGACTGATTCCTGGTCTTTTGAACTTAAAAATGCCAATACCTACCGATATTCTGATGATTTAAAACGGCAACTTTCTAACGCAAAAGAAAAATCGGTTCCCGCTCTTGCAGCATTGGACAAAGAGTTTGGAAGAGAGATGGCTACTATGGTCAACAAATTTATTTCTGAGAATAAATTAAACAAAGCAAACATCAATGCCATAGCTTCACACGGTCAGACCGTCTATCATCAGCCGCAAAATGGATTTAGTTATCAAATTGGATGTGGAAGTACTCTAGCCTATCTCACAGGAATCCCCGTTATTAATGATTTCAGAAACAAAGATATCATTGCTGGTGGTCAAGGCGCACCGTTAGTTCCTATTGGCGACAAGTTACTTTTCAACGACGAGGCGGATGCTTTCTTAAACCTCGGCGGGTTTTGCAATTTGACTTTTCAATCCAACGATGGATCCTGGAAAGCTTTTGATGTTGCCCCTTGTAATTTACCGATTAACAAATTAGCTGAGTTAAAAGGACAGGAATACGATAAAAATGGTGCATTAGCGAAAAAAGGAAGTATCGATTTTTTTCTGCTGGACCTTTTAAATAACCTTCCCTATTATGGAATGGATATTCCAAAATCCCTGGGTACAGAGTGGTTGGACCATGAATTTTATCCTCTAATTAAATTCAACAAGAATACGGAGGATAATTTGGCGACAATAACAGAACATGTGGCTATTCAAATCGCAAAAAACCTCAACGATAGAGAAATTCGATCGGTGTATATTACAGGTGGCGGAAGTTTCAATAAATTTCTCTTGGAAAGAATTCAGCATCATACGGCCGTAGAAATAAAAATTCCGACTGACGATATTATAAATTTTAAAGAAGCCATAGTCTTTGGATTTTTAGGTGCACTATACTTGTCAAAAGAAAGTAACAATTTACCTTCTGCTACTGGAGCAAGTAAAAATGTTATTTGTGGAGTATATCATTGCCCATAAGATTTTTAAAAGGAACAAAATTCAAGCATTACCTCAGGATAGTTTACTAAATTTGCGGCTTCAATACGAAACATGATGAAAGATTTACTTAATAAATTCGAAAACAAACAACCGGAAATCGTTTTTGAATGGAAGGACGCCGAAACCGAAGCAATGGGTTGGGTAGTAATTAACTCTCTTAGAGGCGGCGCAGCTGGTGGAGGTACCCGTATGCGAGTTGGCTTAGACAAAAGAGAAGTAGAATCTTTGGCCAAAACGATGGAAGTAAAATTTACCGTTGCTGGTCCTCCAATTGGTGGAGCAAAATCTGGAATTAATTTTGATCCAAAAGATCCGCGTAAAGAAGGTGTATTGAGAAGATGGTACGCAGCTGTGTCTCCTTTGTTGAAACATTACTACGGTACGGGTGGA
>JAHEMP010000224.1 GCA_024643585.1 Crocinitomicaceae bacterium
CTGAATTGTTCCTGAAAATGATGGTCCATGAAATTAAACAGTTAATTGAAGGTGAAGTCGTAGAATCGGTTTGGTTGGATAAATTGGAACGATTGAATCGCTATACTTTGATGCTGATTAATTCATTCGACGTAATGAAATACGGAATGAATTACGACGATTACAATACCTTCCGTTCAACTCTAGCTCCGGCAAGCGGATTTCAAAGTGCTCAGTTCCGTTTCATAGAAATTTATTGCACCAAGTTGGAGAATTTGGTAAATGAGGCTGGAAAAGCAAGGTTGAAATCCAATCCATCCGTTGAAGAAATTTTTGAGCAGATTTATTGGAAAGATGCGGGAACAAACAGAGAAACGGGTGAAAAATCGTTGACACTGCGTCTTTTTGAAGGCAAATATTTAGAAAGTTTGACAAATCTTGCCAAAAGGATGCATGGAAATACCCTGCAGGAAAAAACAGCTGCTTTGAAAAACCCTTCGAAAGAGTTGATAGACAAGCTAAAAGAGTTTGATTACTTGTACAATGTGGCTTGGCCCCTGGTTCATTTAGAAACAGCACAACATTATTTGGATACGAGAGGGGAAACGAAGGCTGCAACGGGTGGAAGTGAATGGAAAAAATACCTGCATCCGAAATCCCAACAAAGAAAGTTTTTCCCTAATCTTTTGACTGAAGATGAATTGAACAATTGGGGTAAGAAGAAAGGCGAATAGTTTTAGATAAATTCACGGTTTTTTTGTACCTTACAAGTATGAGTGAGAAAGAAAATTTAGTAAGAGTCTACACGGGAACCGATTTCCTAGCTTCACTTTTGAAAGTAGAATTGGAAGATTCTGGCATTAACGTATTTGTGCGAAGCGATAAGGATGCTGGTTTGCATTCCGGTTTTGCTTCTTCCGGTTTTGCCCAAGTTTTGGTGGATGCAAATGAGCTCGAAAAAGCGACTTCTATAACAAAGGCTTTTGAGGAAAAAATGAAATAGTTTATTTGTTTCCAATCAATTCAAATACTGTTTCCATTTCTAAGTCGCGAACCCCGTAAGAATCTGCGTCGTATTTTATCTGAAAATCAGGATGAATGTTGTTGTGATGTTTGGCTGAAAAATCGGTTTGCAAATAGGTCGTAGCGGTTTGAATCTGAATTCCTGATTTTGGCAAGGTCAATAAAGGATACGTACCTGCACTGTTCCAAAACTCACCACCACCTGTTTTCTGACCAACGACAATTGCATTTCCATAATTTCTAGCGTACGAAGTAATAAAACTAGCTCCCGATGAGGTATATCCATTGGTGAGAACGTAAATCTCACCTTCAAAATTTAATCTTTCTTTGGGGTAAATGTAGCTCGTGAATTTTGTTCCTGAAGCCGTTTTTTCGTGTTCAAACTTTTTGTAGTGCTTCCAACGAAAGTTGTTGATTCGACTTCTCCGTTGATATTTCCAACTTAAAAATGGACGTAAATTGTGTTTCGGAAATGTGATGGTAAAAGAGCAAGTGTCGGGTGTAAAATAACTGATTAAGTCTGCAGAACTAAAAAGTGAACCGCCTGTATTGTTCCGTAAGTCGATTATCAGATAGTTGATTTGTCTGTCCTCAATTCGTTGAAAAACGCGATCGTAAAACTCTTGTTCCTTGGATTCGATGGATTTAATTCTCAAATAAGCAATCGAATCATGAAGCAAGGACATGTAGGCATTGTTGCCCAAAACATCTTCCTCCAGATCTGTTTCTTCTCTTGGTTTGAATTCACACCCATGGACAGTGGTTTCATGAATTGTTCCAGTCCTGTTGCGATACGTAACGTGAAATGCGCTGTCCCTGTCGATACATTTTGCGTACATACCAGGAAAAAGTTCGTTTACCATTTGTTTGGAAAGATCGGAACCTTCGCCATCTTGAGGATGGAAATTTTTGAGGATCACCAAAACGCTGTCCATTTTGTGTCCGTTGATGGCAATTATTTCATCTCCTCGTTGTAGGTTGGATTGTACGCTATCGTTGACTTTCTCTGTAATCCATATTTTCTCACCATCTGTGAATACACGGTGCGGGAATAATTTTTTTGGGATGTCTTTTTTCGGCGTCGACTGGCTCCATTTGACGATATTGGTATGACCGCATTTTACGTCCATCAAAACCTCTCGGACCGCATTTTCATATTGTATTTTGTCCAATTTATCGGGTAAGAATTGGGTAACACGATTGATAGAGCTGGCAAAGTTCAAATGTTGTCCTTGGATTAAATTTACAGGATGACCAAATTGGTACGCAGAGTCTAAAAAGCGTAAGTCAACTAAAAGGTCTGACTTCAGCATATTTTGGGCTTGCAGATGGGAGAACGCAAAAACAACAAAAAAGCAAAAGAGCTTTAAAAAGAATTGGAGCATTGAACAACTTTTCCATAAAGATAGAAAAGCAACTAAATAATTCCATAATCTTCTTAAAGCCTCTTGCTAAAACAGCTTATATATGAGATTAAACGTCGATACCTTTCAGCATTTTGTTCCAATACAAATGCGGCAAGATGTATTTTTTCAAGAACCAAAGTCTTCGGTGTTCTTTGGAAGAATCTTTGATAAGTAGGCGTTTCAATTTCGGGTCAGGTGTGAAATTGGAGTCATAATCGAATTCAGCCAACACCATTTTTCCATAACCAGTTACCAATGGACAAGAAGAATAACCGTTATAAGTTTTTTCGCCTATTTTGTCATGGGAAATTAAGTAAGAAATATTGCCAACAACAATTGGAACTTGCTTGCGAATGGCGGCTCCTGTTTTCGCTGTCGGCAAGGCGGCCGCATCACCAATCCCAAAAATATTCGGGTATTTATTGTGTTGCAATGTCTGAATATTCACGTCAATCCAACCCCCTTCGTTGGCAAGCACTGAATTTTTGATGAAATCGGGAGCCGTTTGTGGTGGCGCCAAATGCAACATATCGAAATGAATGCCGAATAGACCGTCTTCACGACTAATTTCCACGTCTTTGTTGTTGAAGTTTATCGTTTCATCAATTTTTGTATCGGAATGATCCTGCATCACCACGCACCCGCCAGCTTCCGGATCTTTGGTTACTTTGTACCAAGCAATTTGTTTTTTTGCGTCGACTTCCACCAAAGTGTGATGATAACGTACGTTAATATCCTTCTTGTTGATCACTTCCATCAAGGTTTTGGCGATGGGTTTTACACCGAAAATTACTCCTCCAGGTGTGGCAAAAACTACTTTCGTTTTGGCACGAACACCAGATTTCGTAAAATACTCCTCGGCCAAATACATAATCTTTTGGGGAGCACCTCCGCATTTAATAGGCGTGGCTGCTTGCGTAAATAAGGCCGTTCCGCCTTTGAAATTCTGCAATACTTCCCACGTAAATTCTGGGTCGGTGTAGTTGCTGCAAACGACGCCTTTGTCAATCGCTTCTGGCAATCCTTTCACCATGGAATTATCAATTTTTATTCCTGGGGAAAGAACCAAGTAATCGTAGGTTATTTTACGGCCATTTTTTGTCGTCAGTGTATTGTTTTCAGGGTCAAACGTATCGGCGTATTCTTTTATCCATTCCACCCCTTTTGGCATAACGGAGGTCATGGTTCTTTTGGTTTTCTCGAAATTAAACGCATTCGCTCCAACCAATGTCCAAGCAGGTTGGTAATAATGAAATTCTGCAGGCTCCAAAAGGGTCACTTTTACATTCCCTTTTTTAAGAAATTGAGATGCCGTCATTATACCACCAGTCCCACCTCCTACAATTACAATATGTTTCATATTTTTTTGTTTTAACAGATTAAAAATGAAACAATTAAAAATGATTCTTTGTAACAAAAGTTACATCTATGAAAAAACCCTGACGTTCCTCATATCTTAAAACTTTATTTTTCTCTGCGCCTCTGTGGTCGTTTTCCACCGCAGAGGCGTAGAGTTTTTTTTCTGAATCATTTAATTTCAATAGTCGGATTCCATCCTAAATTTGCTTCCTCACAAGCACGTCAAAGTTTTCTCAACCCCTTCATGTTTCAAAACATAAATCCATAAAAAAGAGGTTCCACAATTGCAGAACCTCTTTTCGAACTTTTATTTAAAACGCTTTTACAATAAGGTCGTCGGACAAACGTATTCGGTCAATTCGTAAGCGTTCGAATCTTTGATGGCTTTGAATCCACCCAAGACGTTTACTAAATTTTTGTAGCCTCTAGCTTGAAGAATAGAGATGAAAATCACCGAGCGATAACCTCCAGCGCAGTGGATGTAGCTTTTTTCTGTGTTCGAAATGTCCTTCATGCTTTCATTGATGTAATCCAAAGGCGCATTGGTAGCATTCACGACATGTTCGCTTTTGTATTCACTTTCTTTACGAACATCGACGATCGTAGCATTTTTCATTTTTGCTAAATCCTCGGGAG
>JAHEMP010000225.1 GCA_024643585.1 Crocinitomicaceae bacterium
ATGTGAAACGATGTGAGCATATCGTAGATAGTATTTCAAATGGCACAGTCGCATACGTTCATGTTGCTGGTATGGACTCACAGAGCTTCCGTCACCTGTATGACAAAGCCTTAGGGAAATACAACACACGAAAGGCTCTAATTGTAGACACCCGATTTAACGGAGGCGGCTGGCTTCATGACGACTTAGCGACCTTTTTAAGTGGTAAATCATACATGCTGTTTGAACCGAGAGGTCAAAAAAATATGGGTGGTGAACCGCTTGCTAAATGGCAAAAACCTTCTTGTGTAATCATGAATGAAGGAAACTATTCGGATGCACATTTGTTTCCTTACATGTATAAAGCACTAGAAATTGGTAAGTTAATCGGTATGCCGGTGGCAGGTACCGGAACAGCTGTTTGGTGGGAAATGATGATCGATGGACACACTGTTTTCGGAATTCCTCAAATTGGTATGAGAGGTGTGAAAGACAATTTCTTGGTAGAAAATCATGAACTACAGCCAGATATTTTAGTCGAAAACGAATATGGTAAATATTTGAAGGGTATAGACCAACAATTGGAAACGGCCGTTCGTGAAATGATGAAATAATATTCATCTGTAACTTATGTAACCAATCGAACGGTTGCTCCTATTTACCTTTGTAAAAAAAAATATTGAAATGAATATTGAAAAAGCAATTACAGAAAAACAAGGTACAATAGTAGACGTACGTTCACCGGGTGAATTTATGGGAGGACACGTAAGTGGAAGTGTGAATATTCCTTTACAGGAGTTGGGAGGAAGAATGAGTGAATTGGAGTCACTTAAACAACCTTTGATTTTGTGCTGTGCATCGGGAAATAGAAGCGGAATGGCGCAACAAATTCTCTCACAAGCTGGATTTGAATGCGCGAATGGCGGTTCTTGGCTTGATGTGGATTATTACTCAAAACAAGCGTAAAAAATGAAATTAAAAATCCAAATACTAAATTTGCTTCAACGTTTTTTCTCACCATGGAATTTATCACGGTTTCTCTTTCTTTTTATTGGGATAGCCATTTTAATACAAGCGGCACTTGACAGTCTTTGGATCGGAATCTTTTTTGGTTCCTATTTTATACTGAAAGGATTATTCGCTTGGGGCTGTGCTGGTGGAAACTGCCATATCCCAGCCCCAGCGGATGATGTTCAAAATCAATAAAACAATCCAATGGCACAGTCCTTCTCCGAAATAATTAAAAGTTCAACGCCAACTTTGGTCGATTTTTATGCCGAGTGGTGTGGCCCATGCAAAATGATGAAGCCTATACTTGAAGATTTAAAATCTAAAATGGGTGAAAAAGCCAAGATCATCACAATTGACGTTGACAAAAACCAACAAGCCGCTAGTGTGTTCAAAGTAAGAGGTGTTCCAACCTTAATTTTATTTAAAAATGGTGAAATCGTTTGGAGACAATCTGGTGTAATTCAAAGTGCACAATTGAAAACAATTATTGACGGTCATTTGAATTAAAGTTGACTGAATGCATTGAACAAAGTGCTTATACCCGTAATTAGAACCAAAACGAGAACAAAAACTTTGAATTTTCGGTCAGAAACATGGACTAGCAATCGTTTGCCAATGTATGTGCCGACAATACTTATTGCAAACAAAAAGGCAATTAAGTACAAATCATGTGGATGAACATAGCCATTCATCCAATATACTGCTGCTCGCGTCGAATCTACCCCTAAATCAATAATCGCTGAGGTTGCAATAAAGGCTTCTGTTTTCAAACCGAAAGCCGTCAAAGTTATTCCCCGAATGGCTCCCCCTGTCCCAATCAAACCAGCTAAACCTCCAGATAATACACCACCAATAATCGAATTGATTTTAGTCGGGGAAATGCGCAAACTTTTGAAATATAAAAAGGTCAAACTCAAAATAATTAGGAAAATAGCTAATATAATCTCTAGTTTTCCAACGATAACAAATTTTGTCAAATATGCTCCTAGAAATACGAATACAACTGCAGGTACGCCAATATAGATAACTAGTTTTTTATCAAATCCTTTTTTAAAAAGTGCTATTTTACTGATGTTGCTCGCGACATGAAATAGCGCGGTAATCCCTAACACCGATTGAAAGTCCAGAAAATAACTTGCGATAGGAACAAAGAAAACAGAGGATCCAAACCCACCCATTGTCCCCAATATTTCAGCAACCAACGCCAAGAAAAGAAATAACAGCAGATTGTCTATCATGATCTAGTTCTAACTTAGTTATTTCATTTTTACTTTTTGGATCCGTTGATTGTGTCTGTATACGCTAAATTAAGTGCCTCAAAAATAAGTTCACTTGGTAAATTTTGAAATTGAAAAGTTGTCCAACCTTGATTGCCAAATTTGTTAGTTACAGCGTAAATATTTCCGCCTTCATATTCACAAAATGTTTTTTGAATCCCTGGGCTCAACTTAAGGTTTAAAGTTCCACTTTCCTCATGCATGGTTGCATATATCCGTTTCCCTTTCACCTTGAAAGCTTGTCTATCAAAATGTGGATTTTGTTCAGTCTCATTAAAAGACAAAATCATTTGCAACAATTGTTCTGCATCCATTTGGTATTCAACGAATAATAATTTTACTGTTTTACTATTTTTTCATTGACAGTAAAGTTTTCTCCTTTTATTTCAATGAAATAAACACCATTTTCTTCTTTTGAAAGATTAATGTTTGTTTTCAATTCCTGAGTATTCGTCTCATAAACTATCCTTCCTGCCATATCAAATACCTTAATTTGAACTGCTGATATTACTTTTCGTTCAACAACTATTTGGCTTGTAAATGGATTTGGTGAAATCGAAACGGAGGACGAATTGTTAATATCATCTAATCCAAGAACATTTAAAATAGTGACCATTAAATTGCCTATACAACCATTTGAATCTGTTAAGGTAACTGAATAATTACCCGCTGACAATCCAGTTGGATCTTGAACAGTCCCTGCGCCATTCGACCAACTATAGTTGTATGGTGGAGTACCACCGGTTACTGTTAAATCGATTGAACCATCATTTCCTAAGTTTTCGTTAACCTGAGTTGAAGTTAAAACAAGTGCTGCTGGTTGAGTGATTACAACCGTATCTGTTAATACACAACCATTGGCGTCCGTTATTGTAAATATTTTGTTCCCAGCTGATAAGGAAGCTGGATTCAGAGATCCCCAGTTTACGACTAAAGTTCCTGTTCCACCTGTTGGGTTTAAAGTAGCCGTACCTGTATTTCCTCCAAAACACAAAACATTCGTTGAGGTAACTTGAGCTTGAATAGCCTGAGGTTCATTTATTACATATTGGCCAGATGCTGTACAACCATAACTATCCGTAACGGTAACTTGCTGCAAACCAGACCCCAACCCAGTAGCTGTAGCTGAATTTCCTGTGAAATTTGACCAAGCGTAAGTTGTCGGTCCAGTACTCGGTGTTCCACCTGTCGTTGAAATCGTTATACTTCCATTGTTTGCTCCATTACAGGTAATGTGATTGATGCTTTGTGGTGTTAGATTGAATCCAGCACATACAGAGTGACCAGTGGCCTCAAGCATCATTTCGTCTGTATTGTTGTTTCTCCATTCTGCCCATCCACCTGCTACTAATTCGTAATTTCTTCGGGACAAAGGATTTTGATTAAACGTACCCAAAACCACGTTGGAGTTGTTAGGATCTTGCAACCATGCAACATATATTCCACCAGAATAAATAGTGTCTGGTGCCGTTAAATTTGCTGTAATCCATCCTGAAGCGGATACATTTGGAACTGTAATATTCTCTAAAACAACCCCTGGGGAATTATTTGGTCCACTATCGTCCAACATTTGAAGCAGCACGGTATTTGATCCAGCAATATTGACATTCACCCTTGCCTTTATTGCAGTAAAAATGTAAGGATAAGAAGGTGGTATTATGTGCAATCCTCCGCCATCATTTAGTCCACTAGTCAAACTCCAAGTACCGGATGGTGCATCACCCGCATTGACATTGCTTAAACGTGAATTCAAAGCATTTTTTAGAACGGTCTCCATTTCTATAATCTTGAGATTATTCGCTGGATTTATATCACTTGCATTTGTGACCAAGACCTCAATAGAAAATTGACCAACAGTGGTTGGTGTATAGGTGTAAATTAAAGTAGTATCATCTCCACTCGCTAATCCAGTGGTGACGGTCTGCGTCGTATTTGACAGAACAGCGCCACTTGAATTTTTGATCTTTACATTCACTGTAAAGGTGGTTGTAACGTTTGCATTACCTGTATTTTTGACTGTTACAGGTATGGTAACTGCCTGATTTGTATAAAAGAATTCAGCTTGATTTCCTGCATTTAATGTCGCAATTGGTGTCAAATCTTGAATTTGAATTAAAACAACTG
>JAHEMP010000226.1 GCA_024643585.1 Crocinitomicaceae bacterium
ATACCCAATTCAGCGGGTTTGAAAACGTTTTCACGGATGCCATCCGTCGTGCAATTGAAAAATACCCGCCAAGCATATCTAAAGTTACTTTCCTCATTTCGACAACGACTTCTACGGACTCTCCTTTTTTTGCTTTAAGTTTCCATCTTTCGATTAAATGAGCCGTATGTTGCTTTATTGTCTTAATTACTGTTTTTAAAAATTTGCTTTCGAAAATGGGACTGATAATTTTGCGTTGTTGTGCCCAAAGATCACCGTCTGCTAGGGTACTGCCTTTGCCAAATAAAGAACAAAATCTTCTAGAGACAATTTTTTTGTCGGATATAGTTACTAGCGTTGTGGAATAACAACTGTATTAAATAGTGAGGATTGATTAACAGATATATAGTTATAGAAAACGGAACTTTGCAATGAACGTTATCTCCTTATTAATTACCAGCTCATCGAAAAAAAACTGGTGTATCTTTTTTTATATTTCAGGAAAACTCCAATGGACATGGATTTAGTGCTTTCATTACTTTTTGTTTTTTGACAAAATCCATTGAAACAAGAATGTTATTTTTGGATAGTTTTGCTTTTTGAAAATATCGAATATTGTTTGTCAATTGATCAGGCGGAAATGTTGATTTGGGAATATTGATTTCGTAAAATAAATAAATATTGGTCAAAACCAATTTTGTAGATATCGGAATATTCCTTCAGAATATTTATCTTCTTTTTTGTAATGATCTTATAACGCCTTTCCAAATAAGCGATAGGTCTTTACCCTTTCGCCGCCAAGTTTTTTTATGATCCGATTCATCATCGTATTTTCTTTCATAACGTAACAAGCTTCCGTCCACTTTACTTCAGTAGCTTGGAAAAAAATCGACATCCGGGCATAAAAACACCAGTCAATTCCAGCCTTTCTATAAGCGGGAGAAACGCCAAGGATTAACATTCTTGCACCGATTATTTTAGGTTTCCAAATCAAATTTGTCCAAGAAAAAGGTAATAATTTTCCATTAGGTATTTTAGTAAAAATCTGATTAACATCCGGAACAGTAACAATATACCCGATTAATTTCCCGTCCTTTTCAGCAAACAATACATTTTCTTTAGCAACGATTTGCTTAAGGTCTGCAGCTAAGAACATAAACTCTTTTTCCGACAAGGGGACAAAACCCCAATGGTTTTCATTCGCAGTATTATAAACCTCCCGCATTAGTTTCATTTCTTTGTTAAACTGCTTGAAATTAATGGGACGAATTGTGATGCCTTTTTGCTGTAATCTCTGTTCTAACTTTTCACCTTTAGCCAAAAAATCTAGAGGGAGATCGACTTGCTGAAATCGGTAAGCATATAATTCCATTTGCTCCGATAAACCACAATGGAGTAATAATCGCTCATAATAGCTTTTGTTATACGGCATTTGCACGACGGGAGGCTGATCAAAACCTGATGTTAGGATACCAACAGAATCGTTTGTTGTGAAATTTTCTGGGCCTATAAGATGTTTGATGCCACGTTGATTTAGCCATTTGCTGGCAGTATTAATTAGAAATTCAAATACATTGGAATCTTCAATCCCGTCGAGGAAACCAAAAAAACCAGTTGTATCATTATATTGTTGCAGATGAATTTTATTATATATAGCAGCTATACGGCCTACTATTTTATTTTCGGAATAAGCAAGAAAATAAGCAGCTTCTGAATGTTCAAAAAAAGGATTCTTCTTTCCAAGAAATATTTTCTCTTTCAAGTTTAGAGCAGGTATATAATTTAAATCACCCGCATATAACTTATGCTTAAAGTGAATGAAATTCTGAAGTTGCTGTTTCGTTTTGACTTCCTGGATGCTGATATTCATAGAGCAAGTTTTAGGATGTTTTATTGATGGTGTCACTTGGATTACTTTGTTGTTTGAAAACATGAACCTCTGCAAAAACACCACGATATCCAATAAAATATTTTAGTTTATTTAAAATCCACAATATCAATTTATTTTGATGATACAAAAATAATTGCTTGGGGACGAGAGTACCACCTAATCGCATTTTTGGAATTTCAGCGGTTTGTCCTAAATCTAGATAGGTACAATTTCGTTCAAGTGATTCTTTTAAAATTCCGAAAAGGTTGTTGAAGTAAGCGTCATATTTATCATTCCATTTATAATTATTACCACCAAAGAAAAAGTAAAAACGCTCTCCTTCCTGGCAAGAGATATGCCAGCATAATATCTCATTTTGGACACGGTAAGTTGTCAATTGAAACCGATTAGGTAAATACCTGAAAAAATCTTCGGGAAGGACTTCCAATTTATTAGGCGTGCGTTTAATAATAGCAAGATACAATTGGTAATGTTCTTTAGTAAAGGTTTGACAAGAGGTTTTTGTCTCCTCAGTCAGATTGAATTTATCGATGATGCGAAAGACTCGTCTCCGGTAAGGTGCACGAAGTTGTCTTATGTAGTCGTTCCAACTCTCCATAGAAAGTGGCATTTCTACATTCGGTAAAATAGGCATAACAATCCCAGGAGTAGTATTAATATTAGATGGCAAATTGACCCCTAAAAACAATCCTTTTTCAGCCTGAATAATTTCCCTTATTAAATACTCTACCGCATGTTGGGGCCCAATAATACCAGAGGATGACACGGATGCAGGGATACCTGCTACCTGCATTTTGACTGGAAGAGAAAGAGATGAAAAAGTAAAAAGATCAATAAGTAAAGTGTACACCACAGCACCAGCGATTAGTATGTTATTTTCAAATAGCAAATAATAACGTTGATGACAAGAATTGTATTTTTCGCAATAATTCAGAAATTCTTTACTTTGAAAATAAGAATCTGTAAGCTTGTCCCAATCTGGAGGGAGTTGAGGGGCGGTATGTATCTTTTGTGTTTTAATGGCATTAAGATAGTTATTATTTTTGGTTCTAGATGAATTCATTTGGCCAAAAAGTATTAAAGATTTTGCCTATGGAGGTCCTTTATTTCCCTCAAGGGCAAGTCAGCACAAAAAAAATAATTAATTATAAGAATTTACTTAGAAACTTAATTTTTAGTTGTTACTAAAGATATAATTCTTCTGAAAAGTTCTATCTTGTAAAACAAATAAAAGATTCATTGACAAATTTTGTATTATAGGGTGGATCAGGTTTTCGAAAAGTTAGATTCTTTTAAGAATAAGTTTTATATTCTATTTTATTTATGAGTTAATAGGCAGCCATATTAATACTATAAGTTTGACTTGTGCCTAATCCACTCTGTAAATTAAGAACTATGGTGCCAGAGCAAATATATGTTCATCGAGGAAAGAACTTACTCGGGATTTCAACCGGATTTCTAAAAAACCCTGCTTTGTTTACTCTGGACGAAGGATTTGTCCATGGTGATTTTTATAGGGTTACTCTTCCTGGCTATCGATTGTATATCGTAACTGATCCTAAAATTCTACACCACATCATGATCAGCAATGAGGCGGCTTATGAGAAAAGTAAAATGTATTGGAAACAGTTGCGTACTATTATTGGTCGTGCTATGGGGAGCCTGGAAGGGGAGGAATGGCTGTTTTTACGAAAAATGCAAGGTCCTTTTTTTACAAAATCAAAAATAAAGACCTATCTCTCTGATGTATGTCATATTACACGGAAGCATCTTGATTATTGGAAAGTTGAGGAGGGGAAACAATTAGAAGTTGTTGGATTGATTTCGAAAATGAATACTGAGATTGTATTAAAAACAGTTTTTGGTGTAGATGCAGAAAAGAATTATGAACAAATTGCAATTAATATAAGAGATGGACAGAAGACGATTTCCTGGCGTAGTAAATTTCCCTGGCGACCAATCACAGGTTGGTTAAATGGAATGAATAAAAGCGCTCAGCGACACCTTCGTTTTTTTGATGGCTATACAGAAAAAAGCATGCAACAGGCGAAAAGCAAACCAAACTTTGATGCAAATGAAAACCTTCTCAATCGATTAATAGCCGAACCTAGTATAGCGCAAACGGATATCCGCAATGAAATGATCGTACATTTAGGAGCAAGCACTGAAACGGCAGCGGTTGGGGAAGCATGGACTCTTTACTTCTTAGCGAAAAATCCTAAAGCTTTAGCTATTATAAGACATGAAATAAAAGAACTTGTAGGAGATAGGGAACTAACTGGAGATATGGCTTTTCAATTGCCCTATACAGAGCAAGTTATAAAAGAATCTTTGCGCTTATATCCGCCTAGCTATGCCTCTTTGCGGGACTGTATTAAATCGGATGAAATCAAAGGGCAAAAAATTGATGTTGGCGACTCCTTTTTTATAAGTCTTTTCGCTTTGCACAGACACCCTAAATATTGGAAACAACCTAATAAATTTATTCCTGAAAGATTTGCTC
>JAHEMP010000227.1 GCA_024643585.1 Crocinitomicaceae bacterium
AACAATGGCGAATTGCGGATTGGCGGATTACGGATTTTTAAGTCATTAAACTATTGTTCATTCCAGATTAATTTTTTAATTTTCTCTTAATCAGCAATCAGCAATCAGCAATCAGCAATCAGCAATCATCAATCAGCAATCCATTTTTCCTTCGTAATTTCGCACCCATGAAAGCAGCACTTATTTCCATTGGAGACGAATTGTTAATCGGTCAAACCATTAACACCAATGCCGCGTGGTTGGGAAAGGAATTTTCACAAATTGGAATTCCTGTTACAACAAGTTGGACGATTTCCGACGATGCAGAGGTCATTAAAGATAGTTTGGATCAATTGATACCAAAAGTGCAACTGATTATCCTAACAGGTGGATTAGGACCTACAAAAGACGATTTAACGAAGCATACACTGACTGAATATTTCAATACACATTTGGAGATTGTCCCTGAAGTTCTAGAAAGAATTGAAAGTTTTTTCAAGAATCGAAATCGCGAAATGTTAGATGTAAATATTCAACAAGCTGCTTTGCCAGTGGACGCTCAAATCATGCACAACTATCATGGGACAGCATGTGGGATGTGGTTTGAGAAAAATGGGTGTATCGTTGTTAGCTTGCCTGGAGTTCCATATGAGATGAAAGGAATCATGATCGATGAGGTTTTTCCAAAATTGAAGGAGCGTTTCGAATCCCAAGAATTATACCACCAAACTTTGATGACGCAAGGAATAGGAGAGTCTTTTTTGGCAGAAAAAATCGAGGATTGGGAGAATAGAGTAAGAGCGGAAGGTCTTGGATTGGCTTATTTACCTTCGCCTGGCTTGGTAAAACTTCGTTTGAGCTCCAAAAATGGTAGGGAGGATGAATTGAAAATAAAAGTTTATTTTGACGAATTGATGCAGCGCCTGCCGAATTATGCGTATTCCATCGGTGAGAAAAGTATTTCCGATGTTTTAGGGCAACTATTGCTAGAAAAAAACATGACCATAGGAACTGTCGAAAGTTGCACAGGTGGTTCCATAGCCAAAGAATTAGTGGAAGTGGCTGGTTCATCTGTATATTACGAGGGAAGTATAGTTGCCTATAGTTACGACGTGAAAGAATCACATTTAGGCATCAGCCACGATGAATTAGTTAAACATGGGGCCGTAAGTGAAAAAGTAGTTTCAGAAATGGCGGAAAGAGGTCGCGAGAAATTAGGCGTAGATTTGTGCATTGCCACCTCGGGAATTGCAGGTCCAACCGGAGGTCTTCCAGAAAAACCAGTCGGCACAGTTTGGATTGCCATTTCGACAAAAAATAGAGTTTGGGCAAAGCGTTTTCAATTCGGTGATAACAGAGAAAGAAACATCAGTATGACGGCTTTAACGGCACTAAATATTGCCAGATGCGAAATACTTGGATTAAATTCATAAAAAAAAGTAAAATTGCTTGGTTATAATTTAAAAAATTGTTTCCTTTGCACCCCATTTAGAATTTGGAAAAAAGAAAAAAACATGTCACGAGTTTGTCAATTAACAGGTAAGTCGGTAATGGTTGGAAACAATGTTTCTCACTCAAATCGCAAAACAAAACGTAAATTCTTACCGAATTTGCTAGTAAAGAAGTTTTATATTCCGGAAGAGGATAGAACGATTTCGTTGAAAATTTCAGCATCTGCTTTGCGCACTGTAAATAAGAAAGGAATTTCTGCTTGCATCAAAGAAGCTCGTGCTAAAGGATTCATGAAGTAAGTAATTGCGATTCGCGTTAGTGGACGATAAAAAGTAAAGAAATGGCAAAGGCAAAAGGAAATAGAATTCAGGTTATATTAGAGTGCACAGAGCACAAAGAGTCTGGTATGGCTGGTACTTCTCGATATATTTCGACGAAGAATAGAAAAAATACACCGGAGAGATTGGAAATACGCAAGTACAACCCAATCTTGAAACGTTACACGGTTCATAAAGAAATTAAATAAGTTAAGACATGGCAAAGAAAGTAGTAGCATCCCTACAAAAAGGTGGAGGAAAAGAGCACACGAAAGTGATCAACATGTTTAAGAACGAAAAAGGTTCGTACAATTTCAAAGAAGAAATTGTACACAACGACAAAGTGAAAGAGTGGTTTGCTGCTCAAAAATAATTGTTGATTAACACAGATTTTTAAGAGCCTTCGAACTTTTGTTCGAAGGCTTTTTCTATTTTTGCACCTATGGCATTCTTCGGATTATTTTCAAAAGAGAAAAAAGAGACTCTAGACAAAGGTTTAGAAAAAACAAAACAAAGTTTTTTAAGCAAACTAACACGTACCGTTGTTGGTAAATCCAAAGTAGACGATGAAGTTCTCGACAATCTAGAAGAAGTGCTTATCTCTTCTGATGTCGGGGTAGAAACAACATTGAAAATTATTGATCGAATACAAGAAAGAGTTTCCCGCGATAAAGTTTTGGGAACTGACGAACTTAATACGATACTTAAGGAAGAAATCGCTGCTTTGTTGGAAGAAAACAATGTGGGAATTACAAAAGATTTCAATATTGAAAAGAAGGGTGAACACCCCCACGTGATTATGGTCGTTGGCGTGAATGGAGTGGGTAAAACCACAACCATTGGAAAGTTGGCCCATCAATTTAAATCGGCCGGTAAAAGCATCGTATTGGGCGCTTCTGATACCTTTCGAGCAGCAGCCGTTGACCAATTGATTATTTGGGCTGAAAGAGTAGGAGTGCCCATCGTTCAGCAAGGAATGAATGCAGATCCTGCTTCCGTCGCATTTGACACCTTACAATCAGCTAAAGCACAAAATGCCGACGTCGTGATTATTGATACGGCTGGTCGTTTGCACAACAAGGTTAACTTGATGAACGAGTTGAGTAAAATAAAACGCGTTATGGATAAAGTGGTTCCTGGAGCACCTCACGAAATATTATTGGTGTTAGATGGTTCAACAGGTCAAAATGCGTTTGAACAAGCCAAGCAGTTTTCTCTGGCCACAGAAATCAATGCCTTGGCAATTACTAAATTGGACGGAACAGCCAAAGGTGGAGTTGTAATCGGTATTTCTGACCAGATGAAAATTCCGGTAAAATATATCGGAGTCGGCGAAGGAATGGAAGACCTTCAAGTATTTGACAAAAATGAATTCGTAGATTCTTTATTCTCTTAATTTTAAAAGTCATGGGCGAAAAATTCGATAAAACAATTTCTATTTTAGCCTACATTCCATTCGTGGGTTGGGTAATTGCATTGATTTTAAATAGTGATAAACCTTCGGATGAAAAAACCTACAATGCCTATCATTTAAGACAAGGTTTGGGTTTGTTTATCGTTTATTTGCTATACACTATCTTTAAATGGTTAATTACTTGGATTCCCGGTATAGGTGAGTTCATGGATGGGATAATTAGCGTTGCCTTTGTTGTGTTTGCCTTGATGGGTATAGTAAACGCTTACAATGGAAATAGAAAACCGCTTCCTTTTTTTGGAGAAGCAGTCAATAAATGGCTTTCTGGAGCATTTGAATAGCCCTCAAAGGAAAATTAATCCGTAACTATTATTCTAGGGTTTTTATTTGAAAAACGGTAGCCTTTCAGTTTTGTCTGATCCTCCGATACCCAAACACCATCAATTTTCTTCAATTTATAAATGGAAATAGGGAACCTTTTTAAGGGATTATTTTGAATTTCGAGTTCCGTTAAGTTTTTTAAATTAACAAAATGCTCAGGAATTATGGGTACTCTATTGTTGCCTAAATAGAGATTTCGAAGTTGTTTTAAATCAACGATGGAAGCCGGAATGGATTCTAATTGATTTTGGTACAGACTGAGTGTTTCCAATTTTTTCAGTTCACCAATGTCTTCCGGAATTCCAATTAGCTGATTGTCATGCAGTTGTAAATCCGTTAAGGATTGCATTTCAGAACAATTTAGAGGCAAAGTTGATAATTTGTTATAAGTAATATCCAGTTTTATCAAATTCGGTAAAGCAAAAAGTGAATTTGGGATAGATTGCAATTGATTATACGATAGATTTACATTTTCCAATTTTTGTAGGTTGGAAAAGTCAACCTCCAACTTTTCAATTTTGTTTTTAATCAAGCCTAAATTCATTAGGTGCTTGCAATTTGAAATCGAAGGGGGTATCCTTTTTAGATTGCATTGTCCAGCATAAAGTGATTCTAACTTTGTCAAATTGCCTATATTTTCGGGTAAGGCATCAAGACCATTATTGCCACCCAACATGAGCGTTCTAAGTTCTTTGCAATTTAGAATTGCATCGGGCAGCTGCTTAATTTTATTTCTACCAACATTTAAGAGTACCAAAGAAGTCAATTGCCCTATTTCATCTGGAATTACCTCTATAGAATTGG
>JAHEMP010000020.1 GCA_024643585.1 Crocinitomicaceae bacterium
TAGACAAAGGCGACGAATACTATAAAATAGCCAACGAAGCTTTGTTCGAAGTAAAACCACTTGGAATTAATTATGAAATGGCTTTGAAACATTATTCGAATGCTCAAAAATTCAATCCCAGTAGCGCAACTTTAAATTTTAAAATTGGCGTTTGTTATGCAAATGGAACGGATCCGAATAAATGCATTAGTTTTCTTAAAAAGGCAAATGAATTGGATCCAGAATGTGATCATTTCCTGCCTTATTATTTGGGCTATGCCTTGCAATTGGAAGGCAAGTTTGAAGAGGCCACAAAGGCCTACCAAGCTTTCGAAAATGGATATAAAAAAGCTGATAATTTTTCAAAGTTTGTTGGTCAAAGAAAACACGAATGCAAAACAGCAAGGGACCTAATTGGAAGCCCGATCAGAGCCTGGGTTGATAATGTTCCTGAATTAAATACACCATTTAATGACTTTGCACCCAGCATTTCTACAGACGGTAGTGAGTTGATTATGTCGTCAGATAGACCGAACAAAAACAGCCCAAATGACGCTGGTTTATACGATTCAGACATCTATACGTCCTCTCTAGTTGAAGGAGTTTGGTTGAAGCCTTCACCAATTCGAGGAAATGTAAATACTCCCCAAAATGATATTGCAAACAATTTGAGTTACGACGGTACAAAAATGCTTTTGCACAGAGAAGTGGATGGTCAGTTAGATATTTTTGAATCTGAACTTAATGGCTTAGAATGGTCCGCTCCAAAATCAATGCCTCTGGCAATATCATCTAATAGAAGTAATGATAGCTATGGGTCCTATTATCCAGATGGTTACACCATTTATTTTGCTCGAGATAATGACAACAGAACGAATGGTACAGAGATAATGTATTCGTCGATGCAAAGTAAAATGAGAAAGGATTATATGGCCGCCACCATGCTTCAAGCCGTCAATTCAAAATTCAATGAAGGTCCAATTTATTGTCACCTTGATGGCGAGACAATGTACATTGCTTCTAATGGCAACAATACGATTGGAGGCTACGATATTTTTGTTTCTAAAAAAGTACAAGGACAGTGGTCAAAACCTGAAAATATGGGCTACCCCATTAATACACCTTATGACGATTTCTTTTTTGCCTCAACAGCTAATGGAAAGTTCGCCTATATAGCATCTAACAGGGCTGGTGGACAAGGAAATTTTGATATTTACAGAGTTACTTTTTGGGGTCCAGAAAAAACACCAATGGTTGATATGGAGGACTTTTTATTGGCTTCAGTTGCAATGCCGATGAAAGATGCTCAGGTAGAAGCTACAGTCGATGTTAACAAAAAATCATTTACTGTATTTAAGGGTAAAACAATTGATGCAATTACAAAAAAAGCAGTTGAAGCAATTATTGACATTACAGACAATTCAACTGGAAAAGTTATCGAATCCTTTATTTCGAATAGCGCGACAGGAAAATTCATTATTACGCTAACTTCAGGCAAGAATTACGGAATAGCTGTCAAAGCTGAGGGTTATTTATTCCATTCTGAAAATTTTGACATACCAAAAGGCTCCGATGATAACTTGGTAAATAAGGTTATTGAATTGAAAAATATTGCTGTCGGAAGTAAAATTACGCTCCACAATATCTTCTTTGATATAGGGAAGTCAACCTTGAGATCTGAATCCAATGCTGAATTGGAAAGGTTGGTCAAATTAATGCAAGAGGTTCCTTCGTTAAAAATAGAAATTGGTGGACATACTGACAATACCGGTTCCGCAGGCTTAAATCAAAAATTATCTCAAGATAGAGCCGATGCTGTTGTCAATTATTTGAAATCCAAAGGAATTTCTGTAAGCAGATTAAATGCGAAAGGGTATGGCGACAGCAAACCTGTTGCTTCAAACTCCACGTCCGATGGAAGGCAACAAAATAGAAGGACTGAATTTGAGATCAAAGGAAATTAAAATTTAAAACTAAATAGAACAAAAAAGCCGGAAAGTATTACTTACCGGCTTTTTTTATGTTAATCAATTATTTGTTAGATATCTATTTTCGCATACTTCGCATTCTTCTCAATAAATTCTCTTCTTGGCGGCACTTCATCCCCCATAAGCATTGAAAATATCTGATCACATTCAGCAGCGTTTTCAATTGTAACTTGACGCAGAGTCCTTCCTTCTGGCGACATGGTTGTTTCCCATAATTGTTCAGCGTTCATTTCACCCAAACCTTTGTAGCGCTGTATTCCAACTGAACTTTCGGTACCTGAACCTTTGAATTCTTGAACCAATTTGTCACGTTGGTCATCGTTCCAAGCATAACTTGACTTTGCACCTTTTTTGACTTGGTATAACGGCGGAGTTGCGATGTAGATGTAACCCAATTCAATCATTTCTTTCATAAATCGGAAGAAGAACGTTAAAATTAACGTTTCGATATGTGATCCATCTACATCGGCATCACACATGATGATTACCTTGTGATAACGCAGTTTCTCTAGATTCAAGGCTTTTGAATCTTCCTCTGTTCCTATTCTAACCCCTAAAGCTGTGTATATATTCTTAATCTCTTCGTTTTCAAAAATCTTATGAACCATAGCCTTTTCTACGTTTAAAATTTTCCCTCGAAGAGGCATAATAGCTTGAAAGTGACGATCACGACCCTGCTTAGCTGTTCCACCCGCCGAGTCACCTTCGACAAAGTAAATTTCGCAAAGAGCTGGATCTTTTTCAGAACAATCGGCAAGTTTTCCTGGCAAGCCACTACCCGTTAATACATTTTTACGTTGTACCATTTCACGTGCTTTACGAGCAGCATGACGGGCACGAGCGGCTAACATAACCTTTTCAACAATAATCCTAGCTTCGTTTGGATGTTCTTCCAAATAATTCGTCAACATTTCAGAAACAGCTTGACTTACTGGAGCTGTAACCTCTCTGTTCCCTAATTTTGTTTTTGTCTGACCTTCAAATTGTGGTTCTTGTACTTTAACAGAAAGAACTGCGGTTAATCCTTCACGGAAGTCATCTCCGTCAATTTCAATTTTCTCTTTGGCTAATAAACCAGACTCATTTGCATACTTTTTTAAGGTATTTGTTAAACCTCTTCTAAATCCAGAAAGGTGAGTCCCTCCTTCGTGGGTATTAATATTATTTACGTAAGCCTGAATATTCTCCGTGTAAGAGGTGTTGTATGTCAAAGCGACTTCGACTGGAATTCCATCATTTTCACCTTCAAAATGTATGACATCAGCAATCAATTTCTCTCTGTTTCTGTCCAAATATTCACAGAATTCAGATAGTCCACCTTCAGAATGATATTTGGTAAACAAAGGCTCGCCTTTTTCATCAAAATTTCTTTTATCTGTAAGTGTTATGGTGATTCCTTTATTCAAAAAGGCCAATTCACGCATTCTTGCAGCTAATGTATCGAAGTTGTACTCGTGTACTTCAAAGATGGATGAATCCGGAAGGAATGTTACTTCCGTTCCATGCTCTTTCGTTTCACCTACAACTTTTACATCGTATTGTGGTTTACCTATTTTGTATTCCTGTTCCCAGATTTTACCGTCACGATAAACAGTTGCTTTTAAATCGATAGACAAGGCATTAACACAAGAAACACCCACACCGTGCAAACCACCAGACACTTTATACGTGTCTTTGTCAAATTTACCACCCGCATGCAGTACAGTCATTACAACCTCTAATGCAGATCTTTTCTCTTTGGTGTGAATAGCCGTTGGTATACCACGACCATTATCTCTAACCGTAATGGAGTTGTTTTCGTTAATCCAAACGCCAATTGTGTCACAATGACCAGCTAAGGCTTCATCAATGGAGTTATCAACTACTTCGTAAACCAAGTGATGCAATCCTTTTACACCAACATCACCAATGTACATGGCTGGACGCTTACGAACCGCCTCTAAACCTTCTAATACCTGAATATTATCCGCTGAATAATCGCCTCTATTATTTTCTTCGCTCATATTTATTGAATCGTAATTAAATTCTCGTTTATATGCATTTTTCAATGCCGAACAAAGATAATCATCCAAATACTGAAAAACGAGCGTTTAGAACTGCTTTAACGCATAGTTTTCAACAAAATATTCACGGTTTCTAGAATACAAAAGTAAAATCCACTTTTTCAAATGGTTTCCTGCTGAATCAAATGATTTTTTATCGAAATGAAAGTATTATTGATTTATCCATTCAATAATTTCCTCATCAATCGGAGACGTTTTTGGAGAAATTACTCTTTCAATTTTCCCATCTCTACCAATTAGATATTTTTGAAAATTCCAGCTAACATCAGAGTCTTGAAAGTTATTCAACTCTTTCTTCGTAAGATATTTGTACAAATCACACATATCATTGCCTTTTACTGACACTTTTGACATCATTGGAAAGGATACTCCATAGTTTTTTTGACAAAATTCTGCTATTTCCTCATCAGTCCCAGGCTCTTGTTTCATGAAGTTGTTGGCCGGAAATCCAACAATGACAAACTTCTTGTCACTATATTCATTGTACAAGGTTTCTAAATCTTTGTATTGTGGAGTTAATCCGCACTTCGAAGCTGTGTTTACGATCATTATTTTGTAACCTTCATACTTGCTAAAATCAAACTCTTCACCATTAATATCTTGAACTTTAAAGTGATATATGTTTTCTTGACACAATGCCACATTTCCAATACTGATGAAAGCGGCTAACAAAAATAAAGTGATGTTTTTCATACTGTTTTTAATTGACTTTCGTTAAATCGTATTCTTACAAGTGAGCTAAATTAATTTGTTTTTTTCTTAGAAATCGAATTTCGGTAAAAGATTAACAAATGTTTTGCTCTATCTCTGCGGAAATGAATGTTAATGTTGTTACCATTGCTTATTGACTATAAAAAACTAAATTTAAAGCTCTGAAACAGTATTATGAAAAATCTATATCTTATTTTAATTGTTTGCCTTACAGCTACTTATGCTCAATCGCAAAATAAATCAAAAAAAACTCCAGCACCTACACCTTCACTTTTAGAAGGTAAAACGGGAGCTTTGGCTTTTAGAAATGTTGGACCAGCGCTAACTTCAGGACGGATTGCAGATATTGCAGTAGTTCCAGACAACCATGACAAATGGTATGTCGCAGCTGCTTCTGGTGGGGTATGGTTAACTACCAATCATGGAACAACTTTCACTCCCATTTTTGATAATTATGGTTCATATTCCATAGCCTGTGTGGAATTGGCGCCGAGCAATTCAAATACAATTTGGGTTGGAACAGGAGAAAACAACAATCAGAGATCTGTAGCCTACGGAGATGGAGTGTACAAATCATTAGATGGTGGTAAAAGCTTTACCAATATGGGATTGAAAAATTCAGAACATATAGGCAACATTATTATACATCCAACCGACGAAAATGTGGTATGGGTTGCTGCATACGGACCTCTTTGGAGTTCTGGTGGAGAGCGAGGCGTTTACAAATCTACAGATGGAGGTAAAGAGTGGAAAAGAACCTTATTCGTATCTGATGATACTGGAATCTCTGAAATAGCTATTGATCCAAAAAATTCAAACATAATGTATGCTACTGCTCATCAGAGACGTAGAAGAGAATGGACTTACATTGGAGGAGGGCCTGAATCAACTATTTACAAATCAACAGATGGAGGGGAAACATGGAGAGAAATCAACAATGGTTTACCAAAAGGAATAATGGGTAGAATTGGTATTGCCGTTTCTTCTGTTGATGAAAATTATGTTTATGCCATTGTTGAGGCTAGAGATGAGAAAGGCGGTTTTTTTCGCTCAACCAACAAAGGTGAAAACTGGAGTAAAATGTCAGGCCACAGTACTTCTGGAAATTACTATCAAGAAATAGTCTGTGATTTAACAAATAAAGACAAGGTTTTCTCTATGGACACTTGGCTGCATCACACAGAAGATGGCGGCAAATCTTTTAAAGCCACTGGAGAAGATAAAAAACACGTGGACAATCATTGTATTTGGATAGACCCAAATAACAGCGACCATTGGATCGTTGGTTGCGATGGGGGGATATATGAAACGTATAACCATGCTCAAGATTGGAGATATTACGATAATTTACCTATAATTCAATTTTACAAAGTAGCTACAGATAATGACTACCCGTTTTATAATATTTATGGTGGAACTCAAGATAATAATTCCATGGGTGGGCCTTCTGGAACGATTAACAATGCGGGGATTTTAAATAGCGATTGGTACATTACCAATGGTGGCGATGGGTTTGAATCCGCAATTGACCCTACTAACCCAAATATTGCCTATGCACAGGCCCAATATGGATGGCTTGTTCGATATGATAGACAATCTGGTGAAAAAGTTCCTATTCAACCAATGCCAAAAAAAGGCGAAGATGCCTTCAGATGGAATTGGGATTCACCATTATTAATTTCTCCTCATGATCATAACACTCTTTATTTTGCGGCAAATCGTGTTTTCAAATCAACGAATCGAGGGGATGATTGGACCACAATTTCGCCTGATTTAACGCAACAAATGGATAGAAATCGCCTGGAGGTTATGGGGCAAGTTTGGTCTATGGATGCAGTTATGAAGAATGCTTCTACAACTATATATGGCAACATAGTAGCGTTAGATGAATCTCCGAAAAAGAAAGGATTATTATACGCAGGTACCGATGACGGGTTGATACGAATTTCCGAAAATTCCGGAATGGAATGGACCAAACAATCTTCTTTCCCTGGTATTCCCGCAAATACTAGAGTGAATATGATTTGTGCTTCTACCCACGATGAAAATGTGGTTTTCGCAATTTTCAACAACCATAGAGCGGGAGATTTTAAGCCCTATGTGCTTAAGAGTAACAATAAAGGAAAATCTTGGACTTCGATTTCTGGTGATCTTCCCGAAAGAGGTTCTGCATTTGCCATTAGACAAGACCATATAGATCCAAATCTGCTTTTTGTTGGGACAGAATTTGGATGTTACTTTTCAAATGACGGCGGTGTTAAATGGCTGAAATTGGGAGGTCTGCCAACTATTGCAATTTATGATTTAGAAATACATCAAAGAGAAAATGATTTAGTAGCTGCTTCGTTCGGTCGAGGTTTTTATGTATTAGACAATTACTCACCTCTTCGAGAGATGAAATCTGAAAATTTTGATAAAAAAGCCTATTTGTTCCCTATTAAGGAGGCACTTTTGTATATCCCTTCCTCTCCTCTTGGTTTGTCTGGCACAGGATCTCAAGGCGCTAATATGTACGCAGCTGAAAACTCATCGTTTGGAGCTGTTTTCACCTTGTTCTTAAAGGATGATTACAAAACCTTAGCGGAAACCAGAAAGGATAAAGAAAAGGAATTGGAAAAGGACAAAAAGGACGTCTTTTATCCGAGCATGAAGGATATTAGAGAAGAAAAAATTGATGAAAAACCTGTATTGATATGGATAATACGAGGTTCAGACGGGAAGGAAATACGAAGAATTAAAACGTCTCCTAAAAAAGGAACAACTCGAGTGGTTTGGAATTTAAGAAAAGAAAGTACCAGTCCGATAAGCATCAAAAAAAGAACCCCAGGTCGATACGAAGATGCTGATGAAGGATTTCTTGTCACTGAGGGAGATTATACTGTGGAAGTACACCTCGTGAAAAATGGAATTTCGGAACAACTTATATTTGAAACAATTTTCAAAGTTAAAGCATTAAATAATCAAACTTTAGTTGCCCAAAACACAGATGAATTAGATGCTTTCAGAACAGAAGTAGCAAATTACTCAAGAAAAGTTTCAGGAACCAGTCGTTTGGTGAATGAAACAAATGAAAAATTGAACTTGATAGAGGAGGCAATAATTTCTTATCCTAACGCGGATTTAGCATTACTAAAAGAAGTTAGAGCTATTTCTTTACAATTAAAGGAATGTGAAATAGCCTTATGGGGAGATGGATTGTTGGGATCATTGGAAATGGAAACACGACCTAGTATTTCAAATCGTCTTGGAATCACTGAATACTCGCTAATGGCTAATACGACGGGCGTTACTCAAACCCAAAGAGACAATCTCATGCTTGTGACTGAGGAATACGATGCAATGAGAACGATATTGGACAATTGTATTGTTCGTTTAAAAGCGTTGACCGATAAATTATCCTTGGTACCAATACCTTACACTAAAGATGGAAATGAAGATTGGAAGAAAGATTAATACTTAGTAAAGGTTAAATATTTAAAATTTAAGACTGTTGAATAATGTTCAGCAGTCTTTTTTTGTTTGCTATATGTATCTTTGCAATAATAATTCGAAATCATGGAGGTACAACAAATATATACTGGATGTTTAGCACAAGGTGCTTATTACATTGAAAGCAACAAAGAGGTAGCTATTATTGATCCTTTGCGCGAAGTGCAGCAATACATAGATTTAGCTGAATCTCGCGGGGCCAAAATAAAATATATATTAGAGACACATTTTCATGCTGATTTTGTTTCAGGTCACCTTACATTGTCACAATTGACAGGTGCACCAATTATTTTTGGACCAAATGCAGAAACTAATTTCCCATCCACCATCGTTAAAGACGGCGAGGAATTGGCATTAGGAAATTCCAAAATCAAAGTATTACATACGCCTGGCCACACAATGGAAAGCACCTGTTACTTGCTTTTAGACGAGAAAGGTGAGCCAAATTCTTTGTTTTCAGGAGATACGCTTTTCTTAGGAGATGTTGGTCGACCAGATTTAGCTCAAAAAGCGGCTAGCATGACCATGGAAGATTTAGCTGGAATCTTATTTGATAGCTTAAGAAATAAGATAATGACATTGCCAGATAATGTTACGGTCTACCCAGGTCATGGAGCCGGTTCTGCATGCGGAAAAAGCATGAGCAAAGAAACAATTGGTGTTTTGGGAGAGCAGAAGGAGACAAACTATGCCTTGCGAGCAAATATGACCAAAGAAGAGTTTGTCAAAGAGTTAACAGATGGATTGGCCCCTCCCCCTGCCTATTTCCCGCTTAATGTTCAAATGAACAAAGAAGGATATTCTTCAATTGAAGACGTCTTGATAAAAGGAAAAAAACCATTGTCCTCAGAAGAAGTTGATGCTATTTTATCAGAAAAAGGAACGGTTTTGTTGGATGTTCGTCATCAAAGTGAATTTTCCAGATCACATATTCCTGGAAGTCTATTTATAGGTTTGGATGGTCAATTTGCACCATGGGTCGGGGCAATTATCGCTGATACTAAGACACCGATTATTTTGGTAGTTTCAGAAGATCGTTTAGAAGAGGCAATTACTAGATTAAGCAGAGTTGGGTTTGACAATATCAAGGGTTATTTAAAGGGTGGCATTGAAGCATGGGCCGAAAGCGGAAGAACACTTGATGATATTTCTTCAATATCTGCTGAGGATTTAGAAATTAAACTTAAATCAGAAAAGTTGCCTTTATTTGATGTTCGAAAAGAAGGGGAATTTTTATCGGCTCACTTGGTTGGAGCAAATTTCACACCGTTGGATGATCTTAAAAAATATTTGGATGAATTTCCAGACGACGAACCGTTTTATTTGCATTGCGCTGGAGGATATCGTTCTGTTATCGCCATGTCGATATTGAAAGCTCACGGCATTCAAAACGGTATCGATATTCTTGGAGGGTTCGGTGCTTTGAGTAAAACATCATTGCCAAAAGAAGAAAATGTTTGTGCGAGCACTCTCCGATAATCAATTTAAGTAAATTTTAAAGATAGTTTTTTAACCAATCTTTTGCCTGAGAGGAATTGGCAAAAAGTTTAATGGGAAACTTGCTTTTGGCAAATCTCAAGTTGTAATTCGATTTTATCCTTGTCCACCAAGACGGTGCAACAATTGCTAAAGCCTTGTAAATTTTAGAATACTCTCGATCAATATATGCAATATAGGGTTTGCTTAAATTTGAAATTTGAAAGTCTTCCACTAAACCACAAACAGAATTTCCTTTTGTAATTGATTTTAAGTGGATATAATTTTGATCCATTTCTTCCAAAGAGACAAATCCTTTTTTCGCTTTCGAAACTAAAACCCCTTCAGAATCGACGTACAAAGTCGCCATTCTACTTTCAACAGTTGTATCTTGCATGGTTTCCATAAAACTTCGTATTCAGATGTGAACTATCTCAAATCTACAAATTGAACACGAATAATTCACCAAAAAGTTGTAAACATTTAACAAAAATCAATTTTGAAAATCATTGTTCAATTGAATTAGTCAGATTGCTACTCATCTTTTATCAATAATTTTGCATCTTTGAACGTTTAAGTATCCTAATATTTCCATTTTTTGAAAAGTGTGAAACACATTCTTATTCTAAGCTCTTGGTACCCAACAAAGGATAGGCCATTTCTAGGTAATTATATTCAGCAGTTTGCCCTAAACATGAGTGAATACTGCAGGATTACCGTAATCTCATTAGAAAAAAGTAAAACTATTTCAAGTAAATTTGAAGTAACTCACATCAACGATAATTTTCAAGAAATTCGGTTCTTCTACAATTCATTAATTTCAAAAAATTCAAAGTTAACTGCGCATAAAAGGGCAATAAAGTTTGAAGGTGAAAATTATATCGATTTTGATTTAATCCATGCTCACATTGGAATGACAAATTGGTGGCATTTTCTTAATTTCAAAAGTAAGCTACAGTTACCCATGGTCTATTCTGAACACGGCAGTTTCTTTCTTCCAGCAAATTTCAAGGAAATAAGCGTTTTCAATAAAATTGGCTTAAAAAAACTTATGAAATCCAGTGACGTTGTTACCGCCGTCTCAGAAGTTTTGGCGATAACAATGAAAAAAAATGGAGGAAAAGAGATTGAAATAATCGGCAATAGTTTACCCAAGCACTGGGAGAACTTGTCCTTAGCCGTTAACAATAATGTTAAGGCTTACCGATTTCTTCACATCTCAACTTTAGACAACGTTAAAAATATAAAAGGGATCATTGATGCGTTCAATATTGTGAAAAACAAAGGTTTTGATAATCTTCATCTTACTGTTGTCAGCGATGAAAATTATGATTCACAAAAAGAGTATGTCGAAAAGTTAGGACTAACAAGCGAAGTTCAGTTTCTGGGCCCGATTGAGCACAGTGATTTACCAACTATTTACCAAGAACACAATTGCTTTATCTTAAATTCATATTACGAAACCTTTTCTATTGTGTTAGCAGAAGCTATGCATTTTGGTTTACACCTAATTTCTACAAACGTTGGTTTTTTAGTCGGCGAAGAATCAGCGCCTTTTGACGAAGTTAAAAACAACAACCCCGAAGATTTAGCATTAAAAATAATAACGGCAAAAACAAATAAGTCGTTTTCAGGAAATCAAGGGCGTGAATTTGCCAAAAGATTCTTACAAGACAATATTATCCAAAAATACCTTGAACTATACAACCGTTTCAGTTCTTAATCAATATCGTATAGATTACGAACCCCAATGGTTCTTTCTACCGTAAATCCTTCTGCAAATTCAGCTGAAATATCTCGACCAAAATCACGCATCCGACCTTTTAAGAATTCTATAAATTCTTCGCCAGATATCGGAGTTACTGGTTCGGTTGAATTAGGATTGTAAAATTGCGAAGAATAGGCTTTTATTGCTTCAATTTTTCGATCAACAAATTCTGAAACATCCACTACAAAGTCGGGTTTAATAAACCTATCTTGAATGTAATGATAAACGGCGTTTGGCCTATGTTTTTCTTGAAGAATACTTTCCCAGGAAGTCTGAAATTTAGCTAATCCAGATAAAAAACAAGACTCAGAAACCAATTGGGAAGCCCTACCATGATCTGGGTGTCTGTCAGTGATGGAATTTGCGATAACAATGCTAGGTTGAAAACGACGAATCTGTTCAACAATTAATCGTTTGTTTTTTTCATTTATTTCAAAAAATCCATCGTCCATTTTTAAATTGACACGATAGGAAATACCCATAATTTCGTCGGCTTTTTTAGCTTCTTCATAACGAGTTTCAATTGTACCTCTAGAACCTAATTCACCCTGTGTTAAATCAACTATCCCAACTTTGGCACCGGCGGCAATGTGTTTCATTAGGGTTCCACTTGCGGCCAATTCAATGTCGTCTGGGTGAGCCGCAAAGGCTAAAAT
This sequence comes from Crocinitomicaceae bacterium, assembly GCA_024643585.1. Lineage (GTDB taxonomy): Bacteria > Bacteroidota > Bacteroidia > Flavobacteriales_D > Crocinitomicaceae > UBA2040. Next base: position 12,131 of record JAHEMP010000020.1, read on the forward strand.
GTCTAATTTCATAATCTGCTTATTATTGTTGAACCCAGTCTATTATTTCAGAATCCAAAGGTTCTATTGAAGAGGAAAGTGAACGAATTACATTTCCTTTTTTATCGATTAAATATTTATGGAAATTCCATTTTGGCTCCTCTCCTGTCTCGCTTTTCAACCAAGAATACAATGGGTGCGTTGAATTTCCAACCACTTTGACTTTACTCATCATTGGGAAGTTTACGCCATAATTCTTTTCACAAAATAAGGCAATTTCTTCGTCACTGCCGGGGTCTTGTTGACCAAAGTCATTAGAAGGGAATCCAAGAATTTCAAAAGTTTGCCGGCTAGAATTTTCATACAATTCCTGCAATTGGGCAAATTGTTTTGTGAATCCACAATGACTGGCAGTATTGACAATTAGCACATTTTTACCTGCCAATGACTCGACATCAAATACATTACCATTTATATCTTCAAAAATAAAATCGTACAGAATCATCTATTTCAGATTGTTATAAGTTTTATTTCTTAATCCAGCATATACTGTAAGGGTTAAGAACAGAATTACAGTAACAACTAATTCAGTTGGTATCCTACCTAAACCCTCTCCTTGTGCATAAGAATGGAGACCAACTAGGTAAAAATTAACGCCGAAAAATGTAAACAATATGGCTGAATATCCCCATAATCCAGCGACGTTAAATGTAAATTTACCGGCTAAACCTGGAATGAATCTAAAATGCAGTATTACAGCATAAACCAAGACAGAAACTAATGCCCACGTTTCTTTAGGGTCCCATCCCCAATATCTACCCCACGATTCATTCGCCCAAATCCCACCGAGGAAAGTTCCAATTGTAAGCATAAACAAACCTACTGTAATCGTCAGTTCAGATACATAGGTCAATTCCTTAATATTAAGAGTGATAATTTTTCCGTTTTTCTCGTTTCTAAAAATATAAAGGAATAAATTCAAGAGAGATAAAATTGCTCCTAAACCTAAAAATCCATAACTACCCGTAATAATGGCGACATGTATCATCAACCAATACGATTTTAAGACTGGCTGTAATGGCGTGATTTCAGGGTCCATTAAATTCATTTCCGTAACAAAAATCATTAAAAAGGCTAAAACACAAGTTGCAGCCAATATAACTGCGTTTTTACGAGAGAAAGCAAATCCGGCAATCATTGTTACCAATCCAATAAAAACGACCGCTTCATATCCATTGCTCCAAGGTGCATGACCAGTTATATACCACCTCATTCCAAGCCCAGTAGCATGGTACAAAGCCACGATAAGGAGTGCGTATCGCCCGATTCTATTTATTAAGTTGAATCTAGTATCTGTATTTCCTTTGGGGTTTTTAAAAATTCGGATAAAAAACACAACCAACAGCATCATTCCGAAAAGAAGATAGAGATAGGATGCATTTTTGAAAATGTTCATTTTGTTGTACAAAACCTCTGTTAACAAATGACTTTTTGAAGGTATTACCTTTTTACCTTCAATTCTTTGTTGCTTTTTAAAGTTGATTAGATTTGCATTTGCAAGGCTCCAATCTCCTGATTTTGAAGCTTTGTCGATAGAAGCAAAATATTGCAATGCTTCCATTGAAAGCTCCTGAGCTTTTCCAACTAATTCCTTACTTAACGGAACAAACCAAGTTTGACTTGGATCAGATTTCATTGGGATAATTTTCATATAAGCCCACATGAAAATTTGATTCATTATCTGGAATTTCTCTACAACTTTTATTAATTTTTTATCAAATTCATTTCTTTTTGACTCTAATTTTTGAAAAGCCTTGTTGTAGTCATCCATTAATTTGAAGCCTCCTTGCCCATCACTGAGGTCCATATAATTTGCATAATTGTCTTTTATTCCGAAAGCTTCTTTTAAATTGCTGGGCACATAAATAACTTTTTCATACATCCAAAATTCTGGATACATGTGCATAGACAATATTGTAGTTACCGCATCCTTGCCTTGATAAGTATTCTTTCTAGATAATTTGCGCAATAATTGATCACAAAGAGAATGAAATGGAATTATCCGGCCTCTAAAATCTTGAACCGCCATTGTCGAAAGAAGTTCAGATTGTTCTGCTGAAATATATCTTGCAGGTAAAGGCTCGCGCTTAACAACTTCTTTCGGTTGTCCTTGTATTTCATGCGAATGGTCTGCTGAAGTTGAATCATTGTGAACATGATCTACCTGTCCAAAAGCAGAAAAAGAAAGCAAGAAAAGCACCAACAAAGATTCTTTTCTAATTCGAATTTTAGATATTTTATCTCTCACTTCTGAAAATCTTCCTTGCCTTACAAATAAAGAAAGAATCATTCCTAATATCCAATGTATGTCACATTTGTGCCCAAAGCATCATGATTAACGCTTAATCTTGTACCTTTCTCGTCTGGATCGTAAGCTGACTGGAAAAATCTATATCCTCCATAATCAATTACATTGTTCATGAAAATCCTATGATCTTCTTTCACATTATGCTTTGGATCTAGAACTGTTACCTCGCTCGCAAATGAACTTGGAGCATCCGACCCTGGGTATCTGTCCAATTGAAAATCACGACAAGCAATCGAGAATGGAAGGTCTATTTTTGTTGCACCATATTCAAGTTCATAGGTTAAACCATTGAATTCAAAAATCTCTGAGCTCGGAATTTGACCCATTCCACCAGCTAGATCTACGATTTTTGATTTTTCACCGTCTGTTACTTTCACCGTTAAATAGTCTATGCCTTCATTCTTTTTTGAAGCAGGCACTAGCATTTTCTTGGCATTCTTAATCAGCCCTTTAAACACAAACTGCTGACCTTGAACCTTGTAAAGTGTTGCCGATTCTAATAGAGTTTTTGAGTTTGCTGGTACAATTGTAAAAGAACTATCCGAAACTTCAAAGCCATTTTGTCGAGCCTCACGCATTTTAGCCATTGGTAAAAAGGCTATATCCAAGACTGACTTGAAATAATATTTTTTGTTTTCTTCGATAACCTCAATACCTGGCATTGCGTCCTTTTTATCAAACGACATGGATAAATCACCTAGCATGATGAATCCATTTTTACCAAGGTAATTAGAACTCATACCATCTGTAACAATATCTAACACAGACTCTGAAATAGAATCATTGATGACCAAGGAATCCACCATGTTCTCTCTGAAATTTTCGAAAGTAACCGTTATTGGCGTCTTGTGATTGGGAAATTCAACGTCAATGTTAAATCGATTAAAATACTGTGGTGACTGATAACTTTTTTCTTTGTAGACATATTGCAACTTTCCATCGTTGATTTTCATCCATAAAAAGGGGTCCGAAGAATATATGAAATTAGAGCTACTGCCCTCACGAATCAACATTAATCCTTCAAAAGATATAAATCGTGTGATTCCAGCTCCAATTAATATGACAATAAACGAAAGGTGAAAAAGTAAAGTAGCAAATTTCTCTTTTCTGAAAAGGTCGTATTTAAAAATGTTGGAAATTAAGTTTATAGCCAAATAAACCAATAAGATTTCAAACCAAGTAGCATTGTACACGAACAGTTTTGCTGTTTGAACATCATATGCCGATTCAATAAAGGTAGCTGCTCCGATAGCAATAAGGAATAAAAACATCCCTATCGTCATCATTCGCATTGAGAAAAATTGACCAATTATTTTATCCATGATTTTATTCTTTTAGAAGCAAAAATACATTTTCTAAAGGGAAGCAAACCCCAATAAAAAACTTAAATTTTATTAATTAATTATTCGACAAATAATTTAAAATATTCTTTTCAATTCTTGCCTCTATATTGTCCGTTGCGGCCTTTTGAAATTGCTTCCCAATTATTTTTTCATACAACTCAATATATCGTTCTGTTACGGTTTGAACGAAATCGTCTGGCATTTCTGGCATTGTTTGTCCATCTAGGCCCTGAAAGTCATTTTCTATCAACCATTGACGCACAAATTCCTTGGACAATTGCTTTTGAGGCTCCCCATTTCTTTGACGGTCTTCATAGCCATCTGCATAAAAATAGCGACTGGAATCTGGCGTATGGATTTCATCAATAAGCATTACCTCACCTTCGTGAATTCCAAACTCATATTTCGTGTCGACAAGTATTAATCCTCTTTTGGCCGCCATTTCTGTCCCACGTTTAAATAAAGCTCTTGTATAGGATTCAAGTTGCACATGTATGGATTCTGGAATTATTCCTTGTTTGATAATTTCCTCTCGAGAAATATCCTCATCGTGTCCTTCATCCGCTTTGGTAGCAGGAGTAATAATTGGCGTAGGAAAAGGATCGTTTTCTATCATGCCTTCTGGCAAGGTTACGCCACAAAGTTCTCTTTTGCCCAATTTATACTCTCTGGCTGAATGTCCA
>JAHEMP010000228.1 GCA_024643585.1 Crocinitomicaceae bacterium
AAGACAACAAGCAACAAGAAGAACCTTACAAATTGAACATCAACAACGGTGAATTGACGAAACTATTCACGGTTGAAGAAGGCAGCAATCCTGTTTCAAGTTATTTATTTGACAAAGACGGTGAACTCAGAGGCGTAGCTTACGTGGTGAATGGAGTGCAAACTCAGTTTTTCTATAAAATAGATGGAAAACTAGTTGACTATCAAACCTTTGATATTGATGACGCCTTCTCTCCCTTGGATTTTGACTATTCCACTCCGAACCCGCACGATGTTTATCTTGCTACCAACCTAAACAGCGACAAAACGGAGATTATATTGTACGATTTGAAAGCTCGGAAGGAACTGAAAAAGATTTATTCAAATGACACTTATGACGTTTCGAGTATCAATTTATCAGAAAAGAGAAATTATGAATTAGATTATGTTCGCTACAATGGCGAGAAAACAATTATTGTTCCTTTTAGCCCAACGTACAAAAAAATTAATGCACGATTGAAAAAAGAATTTGGCAACAAGGACGCTTACGTAATTGGAAGATCAAAAGATGAATCCATTCAACTTATTGTCGTAACAAGCGATAAAATTGTTGCTGAATACTACACATACGATGTAAAAGCTGATAAAATTAAGTTGTTGTACAAATTACTTCCACATTTGAAGGAAGCGGATATGGCAGAAATGAGACCCATCACATTCAAAAGCAGAGACGGAAAAACAATTCATGGCTACATAACATTACCAAAAGCCGCTTTGGCTGGTCAAAAAGTGCCAATGATAGTTATGCCGCATGGTGGACCACAAGGTGTACGTGACAATTGGGGATTCAATCCTGAAAACCAATTGTTTGCAAGTCGTGGTTATGCAACACTTAATGTAAACTTCAGAATTTCGGGTGGATATGGGAAAGAATTCATGACAGCCGGCTTTAAACAAATTGGGCGCGCAGCAATGGACGATGTGGAAGACGGAATTGCTTATGTTCTAGAGCAAGGATGGATCAACAAGGACAAAATAGCCATTTATGGCGCAAGTCACGGTGGATATGCTGTTCTGAGAGGAATGACAAAAACGCCAGAATTGTATGCTTGTGGAGTAGATTACGTAGGTGTTTCAAACCTAAATACCTTCATGGGAACGATACCTGCTTATTGGGAAAAATACCGAGATTTCTTATATGAAACATGGTACAATCCTAATATTCCAGAGGAAAAAGCCATTATGGACGAAATTTCTCCAGCACTACACACGGATAAAATTATTAAACCTTTGATGGTCGTGCAAGGAGCGAATGACCCACGTGTGAACATAGATGAGGCCGATCAAATTGTCGAAAAACTTCGTGCTCGTGGTATTACGGTTCCCTACATGGTAAAATACGACGAAGGACATGGATTTTACAAAGAGGCAAATCGCTTGGATTTGTATCGCACAATGATGGGATTCTTTGCAGAAAATCTGAAATAAATTCAATAAAGAAAAATAAGAAAGGAGCTGTTTCAGCTCCTTTTTTTGTTAATCTAGAATTTGAAGTCTGCGGACGAGTTCTTCATAACTCACCTCTTTGAACTGAGGTGCAGATAAATTGTTTTGAATATTTGTTTTATCTATGGAAAGAAATATTTTTCCATTTTTCATTAAAACGGCAAGGATGAAAATCGACAGGCCTTTTGGCAAGTCAATAAAACGAAACCCTCTTCCGTCTTGATTTGAACCGATTAGCGAAGTTCTATCGCTTAAAACAATCGTACATTGTGCGTTTTTCAAATCTTCATTGTCATCTTTTATCGGAACAAAAGTTCTTATTTTGGATTTAGGAGGCATGGATACAAATCGATCACAATTTATCCAGCCCATCCGGGTGCTTTGCATGGAGTATGCTTTGATATCATCAAAACTAGCCCTTCCCGCCTTGGCATCTTCATTAAATTTTTCTCGCTTTTCCTTCATCTTAAAAGCATAGTACTCCGAATACGTTTGAAAACCCAAACTATCCAGTTGTAGTTTCAACTTTTCACATTCCGGATTAACTCGAGTAGAATCTTTGCCTGCATAGGTATAGGTTGAATTTTCTACAATTTGTTCCTTTTGAGTAATAGACTTTTTCTTTTTGCTCTTTTTTAATTCTCTTTGACAATTCCTAAAAGTTTTGTTTGCGGTTCGCTTATCGGGGTCGGTTGTACCGCCCAAAAATGTCCCTATTCGTTTAATACGACAAGGAAAAAGTTTGCATTCTTTACAATTTATAACGGTCTCAACAACTGTGTCTATTTTCGTTTCTTTGGTGTATCTAAATCGTCCTTGTATATCCCAACAATTGGGTAATAATTCTGAGGTCGGAATTTCTGTCAAATCTTGGGTCCAATTTAAACTACTATCGGGTCCATGCGTACCGTTGAAGAGCATCATACTGTCCAAATAATTGTCTGTTGGCATTTGTACCGTGAATTCTCTTTTAGACGCCAATTCATCCCCATTACTATTTCTGGCTTCTAAATAGACCATTCCACCTGATTCGAGCAAATTTCCATTCGAAGTTGTTGTAAGGCTAGCCAGAATAATTTCCGATTTCTTGTAGGCCTCTTTTGCAAAAATTTTCACGCACTCACCATCTGAAGAAAAAGTATTTGCTTTGAAAATAACCCTACCCCCTCTTTTCAATTTTAGTACGGTATCTCTTGTTGGATCAATGCAATATTCTGATGTTGGAAGATTTCGATAAGCGAAAACTTTAAAGTCATTCTCCGACAATAGTCCTCCTAAGGAGTAGCTTACGATAATCTCTACTCGACGATTTTTAGACTTTTCTTCGTCTGTAGAGTTTGCATTTAAAGGTTTTTTCTCCCCAAATGACTCGGTAACAGAACTTTTTAATCCATGTGAAACCAAATATTTCCGAACAGACTTGGCGCGATTTTGTGCCAACCGATCATTGTAATCATTCTCACCATCGCTATCTGTGTGTCCGAGCAATTTGATTTCTGTAATTTTCGACGCATCAAAGAGATCAAAAAAATCATCCAATTTCTCACGTTCAGAAGAGATTAGTTCGTAACTATCGGTAGCGTAATAAACCGTCAAACTCCTGTTACCTTGAGAAAAAAGTGTGGAACAGAAAAAAATGGATACAATAAAGAATAGGGTGGTTTTCATAGTTCGCGTTTGAACTAAGAACGAATACAATTATAAAATATTGTCAGAAAAAAGCGTACAACAAATAAATTCCTTTGAATCAATCGTCTTGAATCGCTCGGTCAAAATCTTTGATCAACACGGCGATATCGCTTATCAATTCATCTCTAGATTCGTCTTTTCCTTTTTCAGTTTCCAGGTATTCTTTTAAATACAATTGAGCCTCCAATGTTTGATTCTCTTGGAAAGGTCCCTCCAGGTTTTCAATTATCGTTAAGCATTCAAATGTTTCTAAGAACGATCCTTCGCAAGCAATAGCAACAAAATCTGCCAAAAAAGGACTGAAATCCAACTTGCTTTGCCACATGGTGTTTAAGATGTCCTGACGTATCTTCAAATATTTTTCGTCGCGAATAATTTGCACCATTTCTGGAGTCGCCGAGGAATCACTCAAATTTGAAAGAAACTCAATTGCTTTGCCATTTATAGTTTCACTTCTGTTTGATAAATACAATTCTACAACCGGTCGTAAAACATGCTCGTTCCCATCTGCTTCAAGCAAGGTAAAGGTTTTAAGCACCTTGCTTTCCTCCTTTGCAGATAGATCTTTTATGAGTTGTTGAACTTTTTTTGTGATTGATTTGCCTTCGGACATCTTTTTTTCTGCAAAATTAGGACAATTGTCGGTTTTAGATGGTCATATCAGGAAAGAAAATATCTTTGTATGAGGAATGAAGTACAAGTTTCACATATATATTTTAGTAGGCACTTTTCTGGCTTTGGGCTATTCGTGCGTTGAGACCGCCGAAAAAAGTAATTTTCAGTTTGTTCATATTTACACCGATTTGCCTCAAACTTTGGACACAACCCTTTTCGACCAATTTGAAAAACAATCCAAAATTCATGTATTTGTTCACCACGCTTCTTCACAGAAAATACTGGAACAAATAAAACTAAAAAAATGGCAGTCTGAGATAGATGCTGTGATTCTTAGTAACGCTATGGATCTTGTTGAATTGAGTGACGAGGGCGTTTTTCATCAAGCTGATGAATTGGACGAAATAGATTGGCAACCTCTTTTCAGCAATCCTTTTGTTTTTTATTTCCCTTCTGACACATTGATGCCTTTTAACAGTTATGGTCAATTGTTTCGGAATTACAAATCACGTGTAGACCCAAAGTACATCAATTCATTCGACAAA
>JAHEMP010000229.1 GCA_024643585.1 Crocinitomicaceae bacterium
TAACACCTCAGCAAATCTTTGGCAATTGGTTGGCAACAAAATTAATTCGAATTTTTTATGGAGCTCGTTTTACTGATTTAGGTCCTTTTCGTGCAATAAAAACCAAAGAATTGGAAAAACTAGGAATGAACGATAAAACCTACGGTTGGACGATTGAAATGCAAATAAAAGCAGTTAAAAATAAGCTGACATTTACGGAAGTTCCAGTAAATTATAAAAAGAGAATCGGTGTATCCAAAGTATCCGGCACTGTCAAGGGAACAATACTTGCCGGAATAAAGATAATTTCTGCAGTTTTTAAATATCTTTGAATCCTTAATGTAGAAAAAATAACTATTTTCGGTTGACTATGCAGAAATTCATTAAAAATCTCATTCTTGCTTCAAGCCTGATTTTACTGGCTTTTACATCATTCTCTAGTGAAACAACTTCCGTGTCTGGTGTGATTCGAGACCAGAAAACCAATTGGGAATTGGAGGAGATACGCTTAAATGCTACGAGCATTGAGACCAATGAAACGTATTCTGCCATTACCGATGCAAATGGTAAGTATACGTTTAAAAATATTCCTTTTGGTAAATATATATTAAACCTAAACGATAAGGATTACAATCCGAAAACATTCAACTTTGAAGTTACGCCTACGCACCAACCCAATGTTGATTTTGAAATTTCTCAAAAAGTGACATGGATGTTCAATTGGGGAGATTGGAACGGGAAAGAACACTATTGGTCACATTTTGTGGCGAAAATTATTCTGGCAATCTATGCGTTCTGCCTAATCATGATTTTCTTTTATAGTGTTTTACAAGTTTCCTTAGCTATTACCTATGCCAGAAATCGAAAAAAGAAAGCGGCAGAGATTGCTCCAATTTTGGACGAAGCAAATGCTCCATTTGTAACGGTTCAATTGCCAATGTACAATGAATTGTATGTAGCCGAAAGAATCATTGAAAAGGCAGCTGAATTTGATTATCCGTGGGATAAAATGCAAATTCAAGTTTTGGACGATTCTACGGACGAAACAAAAGATGTTATTGCTAAAAAAGTGGCTGAAGTTGCCGCTCGAGGCATCAATATTCAACATGTACACCGTACGGATAGAACCGGATATAAAGCGGGTGCACTAGATGCTGCTATGGATCAAGTTCAGGGTGATTTCATCGCTATTTTCGATGCCGATTTCGTTCCTGAAAAAGATTGGTTGCGCAGTGCAATGCCTTATTTCCAAAACGATAAAATTGGAGTCGTACAAACGCGTTGGGGACATTTGAACAAAGATTATTCTTTGTTGACTGAACTTCAAGCTTTCGGTTTGAACGGCCACTTTGCCATCGAGCAGGGCGGACGAACGGCAAGTGGTCACTTTATCAACTTCAATGGAACAGGCGGTGTATGGCGCAGAACGTGTATTGATGATGCTGGAGGTTGGGAACACGATACATTGACGGAAGATTTGGATTTGAGTTACAGAGCTCAATTGAAAGGTTGGAAGTTTCAATACTGTGAAAATATTATTGCTCCAGCCGAATTGCCAATTACAATGTCTGCTTTAAAAAATCAGCAACATAGATGGATGAAAGGTGGAGCCGAGTGTTTCATCAAAATGTGGAAACGAATTCTGTTTGCCAAAGGAGTAAAAACAGGAGATAAAGTTCATGGTCTATCCCATTTATTCAATTCTTCTGTATTTATTTTCATTTTGACCTTGAGTTTACTTACTCTTCCTATTTTGCACATCAAAGATAGTTTCTCTGACTTGGATGCGCTTATAAAATTTGGCTCCTTGTTTATTATATCTACCGTTTTCTTGATGTACTACTATTGGATGTCGTACAGAGATAAAACAGCCAATACTTTGAAATCATTTGGAAAATTCATCGTACGGTTTTTCCAATTTTTAATCGTGTCTATGGGATTGTCTTTGTCCAATACGGTTGCAGTTCTTGAAGGTTATTTAGGAATTAAAAGTTCATTTGTTAGAACGCCAAAATTTAATGTTCTTTCAAAAAGTGAATTCAAATCAAACAAATACGATAAGAAAAGTTTATCCATCATTAACATCGGTGAATTCATCTTATTCCTTGTGTTTGGATATACGGCAATAAATCGATTGATTTTTGGTGACTTAGGAATGGTTCCTTTCCATTTGATGCTGGCAACTGGATATGGAATGGTATTCTTCTATACACTGGCTGAATTAAGATCTTCAAATAGAGCCTAAAATTGATAAAAAGTATACCAAGAAATAAACTCATTTTTTTTTCTTGGCTGCTGCTAATTGCCTCCTTTTTTTGGCTTTTTCAACTGAGTCAATCAGGTAATACGGGAACACTTAATTCCATTTACCTTTTGGCTTTTCTCGCCTACGTTTTTTTGATTTTTCAAGCTGAAAATATTAGTAATTCGTCCTTTTGGATTGGCGGAGTGATTTTATATTCCCTAGCTTTTTGGCAATTGCCTTTTTTGTCTAATGATTATTTTCGCTTTCTCTGGGACGGAGAAATGATGCATTTAGGCATCAATCCTTTCGATTTTACGCCCAATCAAATTATTCAGTTTAAGAGTTTTACAAATTGTTACTATTTGGACCTTTACGCTGGAATGGGCGAATTGTCTCGGTCTAACTATTCTTGTTATCCAACGGTTAATCAATTTTTCTTTTATCTATCCACTTTGTTTTCTAATGACATAGAAACAAACGTTTTTGTGATGCGCTGTTTGGTTTTTAGTACTTTCTTCTTTGGTATCAGTCAATTGATTTCCATTCTCAATTTTTTGGGTCTAAAAGAAAAAAGAATCTACTTTTTGCTTTTGAATCCTTTGCTGATTTTGGAAGCCATGAGCAACCTGCATTACGAATTGGTGATGGTCGCTTTTCTTTTAGGTGCATTTAATTTAGTGCTTAAACAAAAAATTGTTTACTCCGCTCTCCTATTTGCTTTGGCCGTTCACGTCAAATTAATTCCTTTGGTACTTCTTCCTTTTTTGCTTCCATTTTTAGGATGGAAGAATTCACTACGATACTACATAGTCACTGGAATCGCAATTATTCTTCTTTTTCTAGTCTTCATCGACCTATCGAACGTTGAGAACTTTTTCATGAGTTTACAATTGTATTTCCGTCAATTTGAATTTGATTCATTCGTTCTTTACCCTTATTTACAATATGGTCAAGCCAAATACGGTTGGAATTTAACCAATCTCTATGCTCCCAAATTGGCAAAATGGTCTTTGGCCCTAATTCTGGCGATTGCTTGGAATCGATCTAAAATCGATGCCCTTTCTATGTTCAAGCGCATGTTCTGGGGAATTATGATTTACTACTTCTTGACAAGCACAGTTCATCCTTGGTATTGGATTTTACCTTTAGCCCTCTCTATTTTCCATTTTTCTTGGTCCATCGTATTGGCCTCACTTTTTGCAATCTGTAGTTACGGATTATACGAATTTGGCAACCAAGATCTATATCGGCACGCGTTGGCCTACTTGAATTATGGAATAATCGTCGTTTTTCTCCTCGAAATTGTTTTCCCTGAAAAGTTTGTCCGACTGGCGCCAAAAATATTTCTGAATCAATAGATTAATTTTTACAACTCGATGTAGAGAATTCTTTTCAAATTCATCCGTATTCAGTAATCCGAAATCTAATTATTATTTTGACTTTTTCTTATCAGGAACGGGATCGTAACCATGTCCTCCCCAAGGATGACATTTTGATATTCGACGGATGCCCAAATACAATCCGACAATAATTCCTCTTTTTTGAATAGCTTCTGCAGCGTAATGCGAACATGTAGGTTCAAATCTGCAATTTGCAGGCCAAATGGGACTAATGATGTATTGATAAATTTTGATCAATAAAAGGAACGGAAATTGTATGACTTTTCTTAAAAAGGAAACTATTTTATTCATTGTCATTAGATATTCAGTTAAAAATGAAAGAAACACCAGAAAAATGTAACCTTTTTTACAAAATTACATATATTTACCATATCACCTTATTATAAAACCATGTACAAACTCTCCATCTCTCTCCTGTTTTTTAGTACATTTTCTGTTTTTGCACAGCCAAGTGCCGATTATTTGGATGAACAAGTAGAAGTTATTATGGCTGACCATGTTGGTGTTATTATGGGTGCCCAAGATTTGTTTGCCGATAATTGGGATGGCCTTGCCCAACCTCAGTTTTGGAAACAAATTATGCAATTGTCACCAGATACGGTATTGGTTAATGTGTCTGCTACTCGTCAAATTTTGAAAAAAATGAGCGTTTCTGACTGGAGCAGTCAAACGAATGC